>CAMBUC010000118.1 GCA_945871045.1 uncultured bacterium | reverse complement strand
CACATATACACAGGAGGTATTTCTATGACGATTCAGGAGATGAAGGAGAAGAAGCAGGAAAAAGGCTACACGTATGCACAGATCGCGGAATTGTCCGGTGTACCGCTTGGCACCGTGCAGAAGATCTTCTGCGGTGAGACCGTCAGTCCGCGCTATGATACCCTGATGGCGCTGGAGTCTTTGTTTAAGGAACAGCCGGTTCTTTGCGAGACATCCGCCTATCAGGCGCATACGCAGGGCAGCTATACGATTGATGATTACCGCAGTCTGCCGGATGACCAGCGGGTGGAATTGATCGACGGATACTTTTATGAGATGAATGCCCCTACGATCTATCACCAGTTTATTGCAGGTGAGGTGCATCGGCAGATCGCGGGATTTATTAAGGAGAAGGGCGGCGACTGCCTGCCCTTTATCGCTCCCGTGGATGTTCAGTTGGACTGCGACGAGCACACCATGGTTCAGCCGGATGTAGGGATCCTGTGTGATCGGGAGAAGATGCGCAGATGGGGCATCTATGGGGCCCCGGACTTTTTGCTGGAGGTGATCTCACCCTCCACCGGGCGTAAGGATTACACGAAAAAACTGGCGAAATACATGAATGCCGGAGTCCGGGAATACTGGATCCTGGATCCGTACCAGAGCAAGCTCCTCGTATATTTTTTTGAAAGTGAAGTGTGTCCGGTGATCTACGGACTGGGTCAGCCCGTTCCGGTAAATATCTATCACGGAGAACTTAGCATTGATTTCTCCAGTCTCACAGAGTGGTTTGAGATCGAAGCAAAGGGTGAGTAAAAAATCAGGGACGTTCCTTCTGCCACGACCATCGCCCATTGCCATGAGAAGCGCCCATTGTCTTGAAAACAATTAACGAATTCTTTTCATTTCAAAGTAGATGTAAATTTTTCGGAGCGATCGTTTCCGTGTAAAACAGGCTGATATCCGTGTGATATTGGTCTGTTTTCTATTATGTGATAAAATAAAAACCAATGGAATTTTACAATCAAACCAAAGGAGGCTGGGGATCTATGAAACCATCTGCCATAATTTACACGTCAAAAACGGGTCACACCCGGCAATACGCGCTTTTATTAGGAAAAGAAACCGGCCTTCCGGTTTATTCTTATGATGAAGCAGCAGCCCGGTTGCCCGGCAAAAGCCCTGTGATCTATCTGGGCTGGATTCATGCAAGTCATGTCAAAGGATACGCCGGTGCTGCAAAACAGTTTGCCATTTGCGCCGTCTGTGGTGTCGGATTGTGTGACACCGGCACATTGGTCTTGGAAGTTCGGAAGGCCACATCGATTCCGGAGGATATCCCATTGTTTACTCTTCAGGGTGGCTTTGACAGAAGTCAACTAAAGGGCGTGGACAAACTGATGATTTCCATGCTCACAAAAGGATTATCTGCACAAAAGCAGCGCTCTGTCCAGGATGAGCGCATGCTGGAACTGTTGAGCAAAGATGCCAGTTATGTCTGCATGGAAAATCTTGCAGCGGTCCTGCAATGGTACAGAGAGGAAAAAAAGTAGACGCAAAAAATGTTTTCAACATGCAATAGTTTTCAAGTTTCTGCGAGTAGATAGTTGAAGGGCTCTAAAAAATAATTACGTAAGGAGGGCTATTGATGAAAACGAATGATCTACTTGATATGATCGGTGAAGCAGACGATGAGTTTATTCACGATGCAAAAGTGAATCAGAGACAGAAAGTGGTGAGATTTCCCAATTGGGCAAAATGGTCTTCTGCGATTGCTGCTTGCCTTGTCTTGATGATTGGATGTTTTACATTTTTTCTGCACGATATTCCGGATAATGAAACTCCGGAGCAGAGTGCAGGTGGTGGGCATGACGAAGGCAGCGTCTTTATGTCCTATGCCGGTCCTGTTTTCCCCCTTACTCTGATGGAGAGCAATACAAATCTGGAAGCAAATCGAACGATCGACTTCGACTTTTCTGCCTATCAGAAGGATAGAGAAGATACTCAGGTGTGGGGCAACAACGGTGGTGTGACTGTTACTGATCAGTATCAGCTGGCCAACACATCGACGAATGATATTACCGTTACCGCAGTTTATCCGTTTGCAGGAAACTTTCAAACTGTGAAGTGGCCTGTGATCACCTTGAACGGAAATGAAGTACAGTGGAATTTGCATGCAGGAACTTATTCCGGCGGCTTTCAGGGAGCGTCAGGAAGCGACGAAACATCCAGTTTGAATCTGGACAACATTACCTCCTGGACAGAGTATGTGGAGTTGTTGGAAGATGGTAGTTACTTTGCCGATGCCTTTACAGAACCGGAACGTCTCAATCAGCCCGTTATTGTGTATAAACTGAGTGATCTGACGGATGGCGCAGGTGAATACGAAGCCGCTGCACTTTGCATGAGTTATAAATACAATCCGGAAAAAACATCCATTATGACCTGGGGCTTTCATGGTGGTGGCATCCGTGCCGATACCGGAGATGAATTCCGTGATTTTTTCATTCGTGACGGCCTCCGCAAAGAAGGCGAAAATGTAAAGTTCTTTATTGTAATTGGCGACGATATTGAAAACTATGAACTTCAGGGTTATCAGGATGGCAGTTGTACACCGGGAGAAGAAATCGACGATGCTTCAGCGACTGTAACCAGAGAAGAGATGACTTTGGGCGAACTGTTGAGAGAGATTGCGGAAATCAGTTATGCCGCGATAAGCGATAACCGATACGAGGGAGACCTTAATCGCTATCTTGATAAGCAAATCAGTTTTGAAATGTACTATCAGGCTATGGTAAAACATTTTACAGCCTATGGACCGTTAGGAACCGATCCGAAAGAGCGTTATGCTTTTGGTATGCTCACAGATATTGTTAGCGAAGTGGCATACCATGACAGAATTCTCTACCTCAGTTTTGAAGTCACTATTCCAGCAGGCAGCAGCGTGGAGGTAACGGTTGAGCAGTTTAAGAATGCCAGTTTTGATTACGATTGTTCCGGTAGCGAAAATGCCGGAATTGATGGCTATGATATGGTCACTTCTCTTGGTTCCAACATTACGTTCACCGGACAAACCGCATCGATCAGCAACTACGATACGATTGAAATCCTTCGTCAGAACTTTGGTTTCGATATTGCCGGTGGCATCACCAATGTTGATCTGGACATGAAGGAGCCGCACTACTATCTGGAAATCAAACGTGAACGTTGATGTGGGTTCCTGATGTATGGAAATAAATTATAGTTCGGGGTATTGACCTTTTGGCAATCCGAAAATATAATGAAAGGAGTTTTAGTATACAGGAGGAAAACAATGGCATTAGCAAAAAAGCCGGTAAACGGCATGAAAGATATCCTGCCGGAGGAAATGCAGATCCGAGATTACGTGCAGGGTGTGATCAAAGACACCTACCGCAGTTTTGGATTTACTCCGATCGAGACTCCTTGCATGGAGAATATTGGAAATCTCTCCAGCAAACAGGGTGGCGAGAATGAAAAACTGATCTTCAAGGTATTGAAACGCGGCGAGAAACTGAAACTGGAAGAGGCAAAAGAGGAAGCAGATGTTGTTGATTTTGGTATGCGTTATGACCTGACCGTACCGCTTGCCCGTTTTTATTCAAATAATGCAAACAATCTGCCGGCTCCTTTTAAGGCGCTTCAGATGGGAAATGTATGGCGTGCAGACAGACCGCAGCGGGGCAGATACCGTCAGTTCATGCAGTGTGATATCGATATTTTAGGGGAGCCCAGCAACCTTGCAGAGATCGAACTGATCCTTGCCACTACGACAACCATCGGCCGGATCGGGTTTGAGAATTTTGAGATCCATATCAATGAGCGCCGGATCTTAAAGGCGATGGCACTTTACAGTGGATTCGCAGAAGAATCCTTCGATACGGTCTGCATCATCCTGGACAAGATGGACAAGATCGGTAAAGAGGGTGTTGCGGAAGAGTTGGAAAAAGAAGGCTTTGAAAAGGATGCCATCGATAAATATTTAGGTCTGTTTGATGGTGTGGAAAACGCTGAAAACGGATTAAAATATCTTGCAGATACATTGGCAGATCATTTAGAGGAAGGCGTTTATGAGAACCTTCAGGAGATCATTGATGCAGTAGAAGTCACAAAGACCGCAAAATTTGATCTTGTATTTGATCCTACCCTTGTTCGTGGAATGGGTTATTATACCGGAACGATCTTTGAAATCGTCATGCCGGAACTTGGTGCAGCCTGCGGCGGCGGCGGACGTTATGACAAGATGATCGGACGTTTTACGGGAAATGATGTTCCTGCCTGTGGCTTTTCCATTGGATTTGAGCGTATCGTGCTGCTTTTAATGGAGAGTCATCTCCAGATCCCTACACAGCCCACGAAAAAGGCATATCTGATCGAGAAGGGTTATCCGGCGGACAAACTGGTAGAAGTGATCGGTAAGGCACAGGCGGAGCGTGCAGAGGGCAAGCAGGTGCTTGTGGTGCGCATGAACAAGAATAAGAAATTCCAGAAAGAAAAACTGACCGCAGAGGGTTATGAGGAATTCGAGGAGTTTTTTAATAGATAAAGGAGAACATTATGAGTGAATCAATGCAGGGTCTGCACAGAACCCACAGATGTACGGAAGTGTCCAATGCAAATGTCGGCGAGACTGTCACTGTTATGGGATGGGTGCAGAAACGTAGAAATTTAGGAAGTCTGCTTTTTGTAGACTTAAGAGACAGAAGCGGATTATTACAGATCGTGTTTGACGAGCCCCAGATCGGAGCCGAGGGCTTTGCAAAGGCTGAAACCTTACGAAGCGAGTTCGTAATTGCAGTGGTAGGTACGGTTCAGAAGAGAACGGCTGCTGTAAATGAAAATTTAAAGACCGGTGACATCGAGGTCATCGCAACGGACCTTCGTATCTTATCCGAGTCTGAGACACCGCCTTTCCATATCGAAGAGAACAGCAAGACCAACGAGGAAACCCGTTTAAAATATCGTTATTTAGATTTAAGAAGACCGGATATCCAGAGAAACCTGATGCTTCGAAGCCGCGTGCTTATGCTCATGCGTGATTTTATGGCAAAGGAAGGATTCCTTGAGATTGAGACTCCGATCCTTTGTAAGTCTACCCCGGAGGGAGCCCGGGATTACTTGGTGCCATCCCGTATTCATCAGGGACATTTTTATGCGCTGCCGCAGTCACCCCAGTTGTTTAAGCAGCTTCTGATGGCCAGCGGTTATGATCGTTATTTCCAGATCGCAAAGTGTTTCCGTGACGAGGATCTGCGTGCAGACCGTCAGCCGGAGTTCACGCAGGCGGATATGGAGTTATCTTTTGTAGATATTGATGATGTATTAGATGTCAATGAGCGTCTGTTACAGCATGTTTTTAAAGAAGCCATCGGAGTAGATGTGCAACTGCCGCTGCCCCGTATGCCCTGGCAAGAAGCCATGGACCGTTTCGGAAGCGACAAGCCGGATACTCGTTTCGGCATGGAGTTGTGTGATGTATCTGACGTTGTAAAGGACTGTGGATTTGGTGTATTCACCGGTGCGTTGGAAGCCGGCGGAAGCGTTCGCGGTATCAATGTGGAAGGTCAGGGAGCCATGCCCAGAAAGAAGATCGACAAACTTGTTGAGTTCGCAAAGGGATGTGGCGCAAAGGGTCTCGCTTACTTATGTATCAATGAGGATGCCACATACAAGTCTTCTTTCAGCAAATTCATGACTGAGGAAGAACTGGCTGCCCTTGTTGCGAAGATGAATGGTAAGCCGGGCGATCTGCTTCTTTTCGCTGCGGATAAGAATAAGATCGTTTGGAATGTACTTGGTGCCCTTCGTTTACAGCTTGGTGAGGAACTGGGTCTGATCGATGAAAACCAGTACAATTTCCTTTGGGTAACCGAATTCCCGCTCCTGGAGTGGTCGGATGAGGAAAACCGTTTTATGGCCATGCATCATCCTTTCACGATGCCGATGGAAGAGGATTGGGCAAACATCGATTCCGATCCCGGCAGTGTACGTGCAAAGGCATATGATATCGTATTAAACGGTACGGAACTCGGTGGTGGTTCTGTCCGTATCCATCAGAGTGATATTCAGGAGAAGATGTTCGAGGTGCTGGGCTTCACAAAGGAGCGTGCCCATGAGCAGTTTGGCTTCCTGTTAGATGCGTTCTCTTATGGAGTACCGCCCCATGCAGGACTCGCTTACGGTGTTGATCGTATGATCATGCATATGGTGCATGCAGATTCTATCCGTGACGTTATGGCATTCCCGAAGGTGAAGGATGCGTCTGATCTGATGAGTGAAGCGCCCGGTACGGTAGATACCACACAGTTAGAAGAACTTGGCATTGCCATCGTAGCCGCAGAGGAAGCGTGAAAAATGGAGCCCGGAAATCCAGTGTTTATGTGGATTTCCGGGCTCTTACAGTATTATGTGGAAGGACACCATGAGGGCATTGTGACAGCCGACCGGTTCGACCAAGTTCAGGTAGAAATTTTAAGGCGAAAGGGGCTTCTGGCAGGTTTTTTCTGGATACCTATTTCCCGTTCTTAAGAACTAATTATTGGCTATCTCTTGATTTTTTGTATGAGGGGATGATAGAATGTAATTTCGATTATTATATATGGACATGAACAAGCATTTATGTGTGACAGTTCTTAAATTATTGCATCATAACTGTGAAGGTACTGAAAAGTTACGACAATTCTAAAGCAAAGAGAAACAGGAGGAAGAAAAATGGCAATCTGGTTGGAATTAGCGCTTCAAAGTATCGCTCTTGGCGTGGCCCTTGCCATGGATGCGTTTTCCGTGTCTATGGCAAATGGTTTGCA
>CAMBUC010000117.1 GCA_945871045.1 uncultured bacterium | reverse complement strand
GAAAAAGAAACAAAAAAGGGTTAAGCATTTATTTTCATATGCCGATGAAGTTAATAGAAAACAAAATTTATCATGGCTGAAACGGATTTCGGACGGTATATTCACAAGGAGGTACATGGATATGGCTATTAACACAAATGCAATCGCGGCAAATGTCTATGCGCAGAGTTACGGCGCGGGCAGTCAGTCAACTGCCAAAACCACCAGACAGGAGACGGCAGAAAAGGCTCAGAAGGGCGAGAATGCAAAGGAATCCCAGAATCTTGGGAAAACGATCGGGGATCCCAAACTCTCCAAAGAGGCCCAGAAGTACTATGAACAGTTAAAGAAAAAATACGGCAATTATGACTTTATACTTGTCAGTGAGGACCAAAAGGCAAATGCTCAGGCAAATGCCGGAAAATATGCAAACAATATCAAAACAGTCGTTCTGATCGATGAGGATAAGATTGAGCGCATGGCTACTGATGAGAATTACCGTAAGAAGTATGAGGGGATTCTTTCCGGAGCAACAGCCCAGTTGGAACAGTTAAAATCCAGTATGGAGAAATCCGGCGCAAACGTAAAGGGCTATGGCATGCAGGTAAATGATGGCGGTACAGCCTCTTTCTTTGCAGTGCTCAAGAAGTCTTCTTCCGATCAGAAGGCGAGAATTGAGAAATCTGCGGAGAAAAAGAAAGTCGAGAAAAAGGCGGCTGAAAAGAAGGCAGAAAAGAAAAAAGAAGAGGCAAGGCTTGAACGGGCAAGGTCATCAAAGACAGACAAAACAGGTGATGCAGATTCCATAGATGGTGAAGAAACGGTTACGATAACAGCCAATTCCATCGAGGAACTCATGAAGAAGATCAGTGATTATGCATTTGCAGAAAGAAGCGATCAAGTGCAGACCGACAGTGAGAAAATGGTTGGACAGCATGTGGATTTCAGGGGATAGATGGAAATTGCATGACAAGTAAAAGAAGGCAGACTGATCCGGTGGGTGGAACCTACGGATCGGTTTGCCTTTCCTTTTTATGACAATTATTTTTTTGCCGTGCACTTTTTCAGAAGTTGTTGTACTATTCATATAGGTGAAAAAACGTAGCAGATTGGAAGAGGTGTCACGTATGAAGTTTTTACATTTAGGAGATCTGCATCTGGGAAAATCCTTGGGAGATTTTGACCTGATCAAAGATCAGCAATATATTCTGGATCAGATTCTCAGGATCATAGAGGAGCAGTCTGTGGAGGGCGTACTGATCGCGGGAGATGTTTATGACAAGGCGGTACCCAGCGAAGCTGCCATGAATCTGCTGGACTATTTTTTGAGCAGTCTGTCAGAGTCCGGGGTTTCGACTTATATGATCAGCGGCAATCATGATTCCGACGACCGGTTAAATTATGGCAGCGCGCTGTTTGCAGCAAATCACATCTATATCTCATCGAAATATGATGGAACCCTATACCGGCGGACGGTAACGGATGCCTACGGGAAAGTTGACATCTATTTGCTTCCCTTTGTGAAAGCATCACAGGTCAGACATTTTTTTCCTGATGCAGGGATCGCTTCCTATGATGATGCGGTCAGAGAGATCCTGAAACACGCAGAAGTGGATCCAAAGCGAAGGAATGTCATAGTGGCGCATCAGTTTGTTACCGGCAGATCGCAGGATCCGTCTTTGGGAGGCTCTGAAAGTATGGGGACACAGAGTGTCGGTCTTGTAGAAAAGATCGGGTACGATTGTTTTGATGCCTTTGACTATGCGGCCCTTGGACATATTCATTCGCCCCAGAGGGTCGGCAGGGAAGCGGTTCGTTATGCAGGTTCGCCGCTCAAGTATTCGCTAAGCGAAGTGAACAATGGGAAGTCGGTGCCGATCATCACTTTGGGAGAGAAGGGAAATGTTTCTGTGGATTTGATCCCCCTTCGTCCCATGAGAGATCTGCGGCATATCAAAGGGCCTCTGAAAAGGCTTTTGGATCGGGCCAATATTACGGATCCGGATGATTTTATCTATGTCACATTGACGGATGAGGATCCGTTAAATGACGCCATGGGAATTTTTCAGCAGGTGTATCCGAATACCGTGAAGATCGATTATGACAATTCCCACACACGGTCCATGGAGCAGGTGGATCTTTCGAATATGGCAGAGAACCGGTCATTTTCAGAACTGGTGGGAGATTTTTACAGGCTCATGTATCACTGTGAAATGAGCGAAGAAGAAATGAAGTACATGAAACTGGCAGCACAGGAAGCGGGGATGATCGATGAAACCGATGAAATTGATCCTTAGTGCATTCGGGCCATATGCGGACCGAATGCCTGAAATCGACTTTGAACAATTTGAAGATAAAGGGCTGTTTCTGATCTCCGGAGATACCGGGGCAGGGAAAACTACGATTTTTGATGCCATCTGCTTTGCTTTGTACGGAACAGCCAGCGGTTCCTACCGAGACACGAAGAATCTCAGGAGCGAATATGCAAAGGAATCTGCCGAAAGTTATGTGGATTTCTATTTTTCCCATCAGGGGAAAAGGTATCACATCTGGCGCCAGCCGGCGTACGAGAGAAAAAAGCAGCGGGGAACAGGCGTGATCACAGAGAAAGAAAAGGCCGTGCTTTATGAGGAGGGTAGGACGCCCATCGAAGGTCTGACACAGGTCAATCAGGCGGTAAAGGAACTGCTGCATATTGATGAAAAACAGTTTAAGCAGATCGCAATGATCGCCCAGGGAGAATTCCGGGATCTGCTGAATGCGAAAACGGATCAACGGACGGAGATTTTACGGACCATCTTTTTGACAAACGGATATAAGAATATTGAATACCGGCTGAAGGACCACATGGACGCAGCGTATGGGGTGAAACGAAGAACCGAAGACAGCATCTTGCAGTATTTGGGAGATGTGATGGCGGAGGAAGCGGATGAAGCGGCAGCAGAACTGGCAGAACTGAAAACGCGTGCCGCTGGTTCCGGCAGGGTGTGGAATCCGGATGAGATCCTGGATGTGTTGGCGCGTCTGATCGACTCAGACAAAGACCGGCTGACAACTGTAAATGCTGAATTTCAGAAAGCAGAGAGAGAACTTCAGGAAAAAGAAACGTTCCTTGCAACCGCAAAGACAGAGAATGAGTTCATCCGAAGGCTTGCAGGGCTTCTGGAAGAGAAGAACGCCCTTACTGACAGCGCACCGGCGATGGAGGAAACGGTCGCTTTGTTAAAGAAACAAAAAATTGCCGGGCATGAGGTGTTTCCGTTCTATCAGGCATGGAAGACCAAGTGTGATGAGATCGCTGCGGTGACAGAAGAGATTGCTGATAAAAAGAAAAAACTTCAGGCAGCGATGGAAACAGCAGAAGCGATGGAGAAACAACGAAGTGCTGCGGAAGAAAAACGAAGCAGGGCAGAGGAACTGCAAAAGAAGATCGATCAATTAGATCAGGAAGGTCCGATCTATCAAAAACGGGATGAGACAGAGCGGATCCTTGCGGAAAAACAGGATAAACAGAAGGAACTTCTTGAAGAAGAATCAAAAATAAAAGCAGCGGAATCCGACCTGAAAGAAGAAATAACAACTTTAAAAAAGACAGTAGCAGCCCTTAAGGGAAAGCCGGAGGAGTTACAGAAAGTAAAAGGGGAAAACGAAGGGATCTCCCATCTGCTGGATGATATGCAGGCTGTATTCGATCATCAGATCCCCGAAAGAACAAAGAGAAAACAGACGCTTGCTGCAAGACAAACTGTATTTCAAAGGGCGCGGAATGAATACGAGCAGGCAGTGGAACAACGAATGATAGCCGAGCGGATCCTGGAAAATTGCCGGGCGGGAATCCTGGCTGCAGACCTAATGGAGGGGCAGAAGTGTCCTGTGTGCGGTTCGCTGCATCACCCGGAATTGGCCGTACTTCCGGATACTTCCATGACGGAGGAAGAATACAAAAGGATCCGGCAAGAGGAGACAGCTCGTTTGGAGACAAAGAACCACGCCCATACCCAAGCGGAAAAGGCAAAGACTGCATTGGAGGAATACGAAGAGCAGCTACGAATCTTTGTATCGGATTGTCTGGATCATGCGGGTGCGAGTCTTTCTGTAACGGGAGAGACGCTGGATGAACAGATTGCCTGTCTGCAACAAGCCAGAGGGCTGGTGGAGCAAAAGGCAGAAGCACAAAAGAAACAGCAGATCGCGTTGGAAAACGAATGTGCCCTTCTTGTGAAAGCAGAAGCGGATCTTGAGAAGGCACAAGGTGAGGGCATGGAACGGATTGCCGCTGAAAAGGAAACGCTGCTTTGTGAAATGAAGACGGTGGAACGAATGCTTATAGAGGCCCGGACAACGCTTCAGACCTTTGGCACACTGAGTTTTCGCAGCTGGGAAGAAGCAGATCAGGCGCGGTCAGAAGCGCTCAAAGAGGTGCAACAGATATTGGATGCGATCACAGCAGCGGAGTCTGACAAAAAAGTAGCAGATGTGCAGGTGATTTCACTGAAGTCAGCGTCCGCTGCGTTGGAAGACACGTTGAAACTTCAAAAGAAGGAGGAAGAGACACTTCAGGCAGCCCTTGAGAATGCCCTGAAGACTCAAAGGTTTGCATCGGTGGATGAAATGCTTTCTTTTGTGGTATCAGAGGATGTGATCCGCGAAGCAGAGGAAACAATCGCTGTCTACCAACAGGCGGTTGCAGCAAATGAAAAACAGTTGGAACAGGCAAAGGAAGACGCCGAAGGCAAGAAGCCGGTAGATATCGATCAACTGAAACGGCAGTGCGAGGAAAAGAAGCAGGGCGTGGAACTGATGCGAAAAGCAGTGATCTCCACAGAACACAGGGTCGCTGTCAATTCTGAAAAACAGAACCGCATTCGTTCCCAGAGCAGAGAATTACTGCGTGCCGAGAAAATCTACAATATCTGTAAGAGACTCTATGATCTGGTGAAGGGAACGACAGGCAATGGAAAGATCACGCTGGAGCAGTATATTCAGGCAACAGGCTTTGATCATATCATTACTGCCGCCAATCGGAGGCTCTTACCTATGACCGATGGGCAATATGAGTTATTCAGGCAGGAAGATTCGGTGGGAAAGAAGAGTAACAATTTTCTGGATCTGGAGGTTTTGGACAACTACACCGGACACCGGCGGCCGGTTGGAAATCTCTCCGGCGGAGAAAGTTTTAAGGCTTCGCTGAGTCTTGCGCTCGGTCTGTCGGACACCGTTTCGTCCAATCTGGGAGGCATTCAGATGGATGCCCTGTTTATTGATGAAGGATTTGGAACGCTGGACCGAAGATCCATGGAAAGCGCGATGGATATTCTGATGAATCTTTCGGGAACCAATAAACTGGTGGGGATCATCAGCCATAGAGAAGAATTGATGGAAAACATCCCGCAGCAGATCCGGATCAAAAAATACAAGGATGGCAGCCAGATCACGGTAGATACAGGAGTATGAAAAAAAGGATACGCCTCTCTGGACCGGAACTCGTATCCTTTTTGGTATCAGTTAGGTAGGTGGAAGCGCATGTTTATGTTCAAACTTAGCCTAAAATGTAAAAATGTGCCGGTTCCAGTGAAACATGAAAATAAGAACATGCTATAATAAATAAACAAAGGAGGCGATGCGTGATCGCAAAGTATGAAAAATCAGAACGTGCGAATGAGGCCCGGCAGTTATTCATGGATGTTGTTCGAAACTACGAGAGGAAGGCCGTGAAAAATGCCGGTCAGTTGAAATATTTAGACAAACTGATCATTTGTGAGATCGCGGTTTCGACAAGAACAAAGAACCGGGTCAGATCCTTTGAAACTTTTTTCGAAGAACAGGTGATCCCAAAAGCAAATGACAGAAATGATGGAAATAATCGCGTGCTTTCGTTTGTTAACAGGGAAAAAAATATTCAGGCGTTTCTGTCATCACCCTATATCACAGAAAGTATGAGTGATAGATCCGAGATCCATGCAGATGAAGTCCTGGTGCCGTATCTTCTGCTGGAACGGCTTCTGGAACTTTTGGAGGAAACATTGCTTTCCTATCTTGCTATAAAGTGTTCGGAAGAAGAAGCGAATGAGATGGATTCGGACAAAGTACACGCTTATGAAAAATTTTTGTATGCAGCAGCATATTATGAGATTTTTGTCAGAGAAATGCTGGAAAAGACGATTCCATCGTATGTATCACAGACGCTCACAGATGCACAGGCACTGCTGGCGAAGTTCCGTCAGCAGCCGGAAGCACATGTTGATCCCCAAAGTGCAGAAACTATCATCATCACGCAGAAACAGGTGATGGCAAAGGTGCAGTTATGCGGGTTTTACACGGAGTATGTCGGCCGTCATATCAGAAACCTGCTGGCCTATACGAACCTTATACTGATGATCGAAAGTGCCAATGTTATCAGGGGAACTGATTTCTGCCCAAAGGTGGTTAATGGGAAATCGGTACATTATCCGACGGTTAACAATTTTCTTGAACAGAGTTTTCCCGAAGAAACAGATGTGCAGGATCCATGCGAGTTTCATTTTTTCTGTGATCTGGTCAACAACAGAAATATGACATCACATTATGAAAGAATTATATGTGAGGTGCACAAAAGAAATCTTCTTCCGCTTGAGAAGCCCGATGATCCGTCATCACATCAGAAGTTTGCAGATGCAGTGAAAGCCTATGTGGATTTTATTTCAAAGCATCGAAAAGCAAAACGGACAGCGGAACAGGAACAGGAGTTGTGGGCGATCATGGATCAGATGGGAGCGTCCGGAAAAGAAAGAGCATGTCAGAAAAACGCGCATGAATTATCGCCGCAGCCCTAAGATCACATCTGCTGAGACATGATACAGCCTGCAAAGAGA
>CAMBUC010000116.1 GCA_945871045.1 uncultured bacterium | reverse complement strand
CATTTGCACTCATCTGCAAGGAAAAAGATAAAGATTTTATGCTCAAGGTTATGATCATGATCGGAGATGAAGAGTAAAGGATTGGAAGTACCTGGAAGGGCGGATTAAAGGAGATAAAATGGAAGCAGAGACAAAGATTTTACTTCACAAAGTAGAGTTTAAACGAATCATCCTCCACATGTGGGGTGAGGTGGTGACAACAAAGAAAACGATGCCGCAGTTGGAGTTCTGGAATGAAGCCACCGGAAAGTTTACGATCCCTCAGCATGTGGAGTGGGAGGGCAATCATTTTTACCTGAGAATGAACGTGCTCAGTGTAAATGATGAGGCTCCGTTGGAGAATGGTAGTTATTATCTGGCTGCTGTGGATGGAAGCAAGCGGCTGGCAGATGCAACATTCGCGCCTGATTTTGAGCCGGAGTTTAACACCGAGCGTGAGAACCCGTTAAATGTGGTGATCAATCGTAATAGCAGTCATTATTTCCGTGGATATTCGGGAATTGATTTAGATACCGGGGCATACTATTTGCGTGTTCGTATCGCGATGCCGAAACCGCGTGTGTTCTTTATTAAGAAGTCTTTTATAAAGTTCAGGAATAATCTGAAGCATAATCTGTGGGAGATCACCCACTGGTTTTCTCTTCAGGTGTTTGCGCATTATAAAAAACATGCAAAATATGATGGTACCAGGATCCTGTTTGCATCCGGTTCCCGTGCAGAGATCGGGGGGAACGAGAAGTATGTTTATGATCGCATGGTAGAGCGTGGTTTGGACAAGCAGTATAAGTTCTACTTTGACTTCAAGCCCAGTATTGATGCGAAGCGCAGTTTTTTTAAAAAATTCCGTTTTACAAGACTTCTGGCTACTTGTGATGTCATCATGATCGATGATTATTATCCGGATATTTATAAGTTTGATTATGACCCGCGTGTAAAGGTGATCCAGTTATGGCATGCTTGTGGTGCATTTAAATCGCTGGGCTTCGAGCGTATGGACAAACCCGGTGCGCCGCCGCTTAACACGCGCGTGCATAAGTGTTATACACATATGCCGGTTAGTTCTTATCATTCAGCGCTTCATCATGCAGAAGGCTTCTGCATTGACGAGAGCAAGTTTTATCCGGTTGGAATTCCGAGAACAGATATTTTTTTTGATGAAGAATATAAAAAGAAGACGATCGCACATATGTATGAGGAGTTTCCTCGTGCAAAGTCTGCAAAGAAAGTTTATCTGTATGCGCCGACTTTCCGTGGAGATAATGCCCTGAATGCATACTTCCCCTTTGACAAGATCGATCTTGAAAAGTGGGGGAAATTCCTGAAGGAGCGGGATGAATATCTGATTATCAAGATGCATCCCTTTGTCCGTGAGCAGATTCAGATTCCGGAGGAGTATCGGGATTACATGTGTGATGCGGCGTCTTATCGTGAAGTAAATGATATCTTGTTTATCGTAGATACTTTGATCACGGATTACTCTTCGATCATTTATGAGTTCTCGCTGTTAAAGGGCAGACCGATGTACTTTTTTGCCTTCGACCAGAAGATGTATGAGGCCACTCGTGATTTCTATGAGCCTTATGAGGATACGGTTCCCGGAAAGATCGTTAAGAATTTTGATGATCTTTTGGAGGCGCTTGCGGAAAATGATTACTCAGAGGAAGCGTTGGAAGCCTTTGTAAAGAAGAATTTCACATATACGGACGGAAAAGCCACTGACCGTGTCATTGACCAGTTGATATTAGGAGATTGATAACATGAGAGAAAAAGGAAAGATTTCTGCATCTATTATGTGTTCTGGATTTGATCAGATCATGGATTATGTGCATGAGTTTGAGCGCAATCAGGTGGAGTTTTTGCATGTGGATGTCATGGATGGTACATTTGTTCCGAACCTTGCGTATGGACCTGACTTTGTCCGCAGACTGCGTACAAAAACGGACATTACCATCGACTGCCACTTGATGATCGACCGCGCAGAGGAAAAGATGGACTGGTTTGATTTCCAGCCCGGCGAGCATGTTTCGCTTCACTATGAAGGCACCTGCCATATTCACAAATGTCTGGATTATCTCGCGAGACGTGGTGTAAAGCCGGTCATTGCCATCAATCCCGGAACACCGATTCAGGTGCTGGAAGAGATCTCGGACTATATAGCCGGTGTTATGGTGCTGAATGTTAACCCCGGTTTTGCAGGACAGGCGATCGTACCCCACACCATCGAAAAGACTGCCCGGGTGCGGAAACTTTTAGATGAACTGGGACATCAGGATGTTTACATTGAATCGGATGGTAATATTACCTGTGAAAATGCTGCAAAGTTGTATGCGAATGGATCGGATATCTTTGTTGCAGGTACAAGTAGTATTTTCCGTGAGGGAAATCTTGACGACTTGATCAAGGATCTGAGATCTTCCATTGGTTGGGAGTACAAGTAAATATCAGGATTGGAAACAAAAAAGGCCATGTGCCGGTATCGGATCGTTCCGATATCGGTACATGGCTTTTGAAGTTCAATGATACAAGATTATTTTTTGAATAACTTGTCTAAAAAACTCTGGGGCTGTGGAGCCGGTTCGGGTTTCGGAGGCTCGGGGATTACAGGTTTTGCCGGTTTTGCAGGGGCTTTGGAGGACTTTGTTGTGGCTTTTTTCATCTTTTTCTCGTATTCGGGATAGTAACTTTCAAAGCGGGCCGACATTTCCTCTAAGGTGCAGTTTGCAAATGTAGTTACCGGTGGCTGCAGGTCTACTTCCTTCATGCGCTCCATGAAAGGAATGGTTTCCGGGGTACCGTCTTTGTAAATGTGAGGGATCTCATTCTTGTCCAGAAAACCTAAGAAGCGATTGAAGTTTGCTTCCTGCTTATGGCAAGGCTGCTGGAAATCTGCCTGATCGATCAGATCCCAGACACTGGTGTTTTCGTCAATATCAGAAGCGTTCACTCTGGTAATGTCGTGATACTCAGACAACTCCCGCACGCGTGCATCTTTCGGGATCAGGATACTGGGCGTACCTCCCAGAATGCCGGCGATATTTCCGTGTAATCTGGATCCGATCGAGAGATCAGCCTTTGACATATATTCGAACCAGGTCGGAACGTTCAAGAAGAACTCGCTTTTTCCGGTGCGGTAGGTTTCGTCGGTGATCCGTCTGGGATACAGGGGGTGACATTTTGCGATGTACGGAGAACCGGTGTATAGCAGGCGAAGTTCGCTAAGTACCTGCGGTACAAAGTGCCAATCGTCGAATTCCTTTGTTACGCGGTCCAAAAATTCGTGTACGTTGTCCGGTGTTGTTACTGAGGAGTTGATACATACACGGGAATCCTTTGTGATGTTTGCTTCGCGAATCTTCAGTTCCGGACCTGCGGTGTACATAGAGGGGCATCCGATGGCCATATGATCGGTTCCTTCGCGGAATCCTAAATGGGACAGGTATGCGCTGGTGATCTCGCCGCGTACGCCTACCATGGCTGATTTTTCCAGCACAGCGCTTACAAATTCTTTGACTGCTTCGTCAAATTTGTAGGGAGCGGAAAAATCGGGCTCAAATGGTGCGCGAAGGCCTACGCCTATGATCACGCAGGGAATCGTCAGTTTTTTTACCAGTTTTGTCATAGACTTTAATGAATTTATAAAATCATCACGGAAGGCATCTGCCAGAGGAATGATAAAAATATCCTGTGTCTGGTTGATCTTGTCAATCTCTGCATCGCTGTATTTTTGTTTGTAGTAATTAGGTGTAATGACAGAATCTGCCTGTGTAATATTTCGTAAAATACCATATACATATAGGAAGTTTCCGACGTTTGTTCCAATGGAGTTGTTTAGCAGAATTTTTTCGGCGGGAAAACTTTCAAATGGAGACATGCCCGCGCGGATATATATGTTTTTCATACGTACCCCTTTCTGATTTTAGATACCTGATTACTGCTTCTGCAGTTGAGTTAATTAATCATAACATATTTTGGCTGTGCCGTCAAAATTGAATTATGTAAAATGGGGTTTACAGGATAGTATTCGCACATTACTTTTTGAAAAAACTGTGAATTAGGTTACATAAATAGTAAATTTATGGTAAACTATTGAGAGTATTCTGGGAAAAGTATATAGAAGTACGAAAGGAAGTTAAGAGTAATTTATGAGCAATTTTAAAAAACTGATGACACGAATGACTGCGGTGGCGGTTGGATTTGGTCTTTCTCTTTCGAATCTGCCTGTGTGGGAAGTGCAGGCGGCCAGCGAAGGAACGGCTACGCTTCGCATCATTTCTACAACGGATCTGCATGGGCAGAGCATCACAACGAATTACGATAATGCGTCGGAGCATCCACAAGGAAGTCTGGCTCAGGTTTCTACCCTCATCAAAGAGGCGAAGGAATCGTTGACAAACAGCGAAACAATGCTGGTGGATATCGGTGACACGGTGTATGGTTTTGGTTCTGACAGTATTATGAATGGTGCGATCACCGGATCTGAATATATGTATGCTGAAATGGCGAAGATGGGCTATGATGCCATCACGATTGGAAATCATGACTTTGATTATGGGTATGAATATATCAAGGAGGCGCTCAAAGAAACAAATTTAAACAGCAAGGCGCTGGTTGCAAATGTGTATGCGGCAAAAACGAGAAATCCGGTCTGGAAACAGAACCGTGTGATCACAAAGACGCTCACCACGACAAAGGGTATCAAAAAACAGGTGCGCATAGGTGTCTTTGGTGTGACCGATCCGATTTTGAGTTCTCATTTTGACCATACGGGATTGCTCGTCACGAAGGATATTGTGGAGAGCGCGAAGGAGCAGGTGGCAGCGTTAAAGGCACAGAATGTAGACGTGATTGTTGTGATGGCGCACAGTGGAATTGGCAATGAGCAGTACGAGGTGATGGCATCCGATGCGGTTTATGAAATGTCTAAACTGGATGGGATTGATGTGATCCTGATGGGTGACGATCACGTGAATTTTCCTTCTGAGGATGCAAGCGTTTCCAAGTTCTACGATTATGAGGATGTGGCTGAGGATGGAAAGATCAACGGGAAAGTAGTTGTTGGCGTAGCTGATCACGGCGTTGGAATCGGAATTGCTGATCTGAAGTTACAGTTTACCGATGGAAAAGTTTCTCTTGTTTCTTCAAAGGGATATTTGGAGATGGTAACACCGGAGACGCAGCCGGATCCGATGATCGTGAAGGCGAATAAGGAGTTTCAGAAGCAGATCGATGCGATCTATAATGAAAGCCTTGGAAAGGTGTCGTCCTCGATCAACAATTTCTTTGCTATGTTAGAGGATAATGCGGCAATTCAGGCGGCAAATGAGTCGAAGATTCAATATGGCCTGGAATATATTAACCAGTATGCACCGGAATATAAGGAATATCCGGTGGTGGCATGTACCGATTACAAGATGGTTGGACAAGATTCCGCTAATAATTATATCCATATTGATGGTGATTTTACGGTTGCAGATTCGCTGAATGTGCAGGATTGGAATCGCGATTGTACATCGATCTATTGGCTGACCGGTGCCCAGTTGCGTGAATGGATCGAATGGCGTACGGCATCTGCTTATCAAACGCCGGATCAGGCAGACGATGTGTACTGGGATGATGAATTGGTTCTCAAGCAGGCAGAGGAGAACGGACTGATTCCCATCAATGATGATGCCTGGTTGGGAAATTGGGCCAACTATCATGTGTTTGATGGGGTGGAATATGAGATCGATGTGACGCAGCCGGCGCGTTATTCGAAGACTGGAAAACTGAAAAATAAAGCATCACACCGTGTGACAAGTTTGACCTGCAATGGTGTTCCGGTGAAGGATGATCAAAAGTTTGCGGTCGTTTGTGCGCAGGTCACCTCCACAACACCGGTTATTTCAAAACTTACGAATCAGAAGATCCTGCGCGGAAATATGTTGCGCGGTTACAATAATACAGTGCTTCAAAATTATGTAAGGCAGCAGAGCGCCTTGGGAGCATTGAACGTGAAGGCGGATGATAACTGGAAGATCAAGATTCCGGAAGGAACCAATTATCTTGTAAAAGCGGCTGCGGAGTCGGAATTGCTGGCAAGAAGTAAAGAATGGTATATCCGCACGGTTGATACGGATGGTCTTTCAAATTATTATCAGGCAAAGTTCGGACAGGAAGCGGCAGACACGTCCGGGCCGCTTTTGGTACTGGGTCTTGGAAATTCAAAGCGTACCAACCACAATGTGACGGTCGTGGCAGAGGCATCGGATGTATCCAAGGTAACAGAACTGAAATATTTTCCGGGTGTCATTGATGAAACGTCTGCATCCTGGAACGGTGCGTCGAGTATTCTGAGCACGGGCAGTTTTGAGGTGACCGGAAACGGGACCTATTCGGTGCGTGCAAAGGATAGCCGTGGGAATATGACTGTAAAGTATATTACAGTTTCCAATATGGATGCGTCCATTTTAGAAGCGCCTGATGTGGATAAGTATACGAACAGAAAGCGTCAGATTACCGGAAAGGCAGATCCGGGGCTTCGGGTATTTATCAAGGCAGAGGGCCAGACCTATGAGACTGTTACAGATGAAAAGGGTGCTTTTTCCTATGATCTGCCCATGCAGAATGCAGACAGCGTGATAAGGGTCTGGGTGGAGGATGCAGAAGGAAAGAAAAGTGAAAAAGTGGATGTGATCGTTGCAAGGACCGGTGCAAATGAGCCTACGGTATACAACATCACAAATAAACTGCGTGAGATATCCGGAACGATCAATGACTCCAAATATTGTAAGGTAGTTGCGATTGCCGATAATGTTGTTTATGTGGATAAAAATGGTGGAAAAGAGAACTATCTGACCAGCAACATTTACAATGAGAAGTATTCGATCATGGAGACAGATTTTTCGATC
>CAMBUC010000115.1 GCA_945871045.1 uncultured bacterium | reverse complement strand
TATGAACGGAAAGTATGTGCGCGTGTTTAAAGAGGGATTTCGTTCGGCCGATACGGCACAGAATATGCTTGTGATCAAAACGGTTTCCGGCATGGCCATGGCAGTGGCAGCCGCGCTTGATAATATGCAGTGCGATGAGATCGTCGGAAGTATTGCCGGAGATGATACAATCATGTGTGCGGTGCGCACCAGCGCAGAAGCCCAAAGCCTCCTGACACGCCTGAATAAAATGGCAACAGAATGATCATTTCATAAATAAACAAAGGAAGTAATATATGCTGCAAAGGCTTTATGTAAAAAATCTGGCACTGATCGAAGAGGTGGAGGTGGAACTACAGGGTGGTTTAAATATCCTCACCGGAGAGACCGGCGCCGGAAAATCAATCATTATTGATTCCATCAGTTTTGCTTTGGGCGAAAAGGTGGATAAAAACATGCTGCGGGAAAAGGATGAGGCAGGTTTCGTGGAATTGGTCTTTACGGATCTTTCGGATGCGGTGATGGCTCAACTGTGTGAGTTAGAGATCGAACCGGAGGACCGGTCGGTGATCTTATCGCGAAAGATCACCGGTGGCAGAAGTGTGGCAAAGATCAACGGAGAGAGCGTTCCGGTATCACGATTAAAAGCAGCAGCAGGATGTCTGATCGACATTCATGGACAGCACGAACATCAATCCCTTCTGCATGCTTCCAAACATCTGGAATATCTGGATGATTATGCAGGTGCAGAATTAGAAGAAAAGAAGCATACCCTGGCAGGGGCTTACAAAGCCTACATGTCATGCAAAAAACAGTTGGAAGAGCAGTGTACGGATAAAGAGGAACAGGCAAGGGAACTGTCATTTCTCGAATTTGAAGTTTCCGAGATCTTGGCTGCAAAACTGACGCCTCATGAGGATGAAGATCTTGAGGCGGAATACCGCCGTATGATCAACAGTAAGAAGATTTTGGAAGCGCTTGGGGTCGTAGAGCAGGCGACAGGTGAAAACGGTGCTTCTTCCATGATCGGAAGAGGTGTCCGTGAACTGGCTTCCGTCAGTGCCTATGACGGCGAACTGGAAGGTTTATCCGATCAGCTGGCGCAGATCGAAGATCTTCTGACAGATTTTCATCGGGATCTGACCGGTTATATGGATCGTGCCCAGTTTGATGGAGAACGGTTTGCTCAGGTGGAAAGCAGATTAGATGAACTGAACCGTTTAAAATCCAAATACGGACAGACTATAGAAGCGATTCTTGAAGCCTGTGAAGAAAAGCAGGCACGGATCGAGCAACTGAAAAATTTTGATGCATATGAAAAAAAATTACGCGAACAATATGAACAGGCAGAACAACAGGTAGCAAAACTTTGCGAGCAGATCCGTACGCTTCGAAAGCAGGCGGCAGCGATGCTCCGGGAAAAGATGTTACATGCGCTGAAGGATCTGAATTTTTTAGATGTGCAGTTTGATCTGCAGTTTTGTGAGACCGGACATTACAGCGCCAATGGATCGGATGCCATGGAGTTTCTGATCTCCACGAATCCCGGGGAACCTCTTCGTGCCCTGAAGGATATTGCATCCGGCGGAGAACTTTCCCGTATCATGTTGGCATTGAAATCGGTCCTTGCAGAAAACGACGAGATCGATACGTTGATCTTTGATGAGATCGATACCGGAATCAGTGGCCGCACGGCTCAGATGGTTTCTGAAAAACTTCATACCATCGCGAAAAATCATCAGGTGATCTGTATCACACATCTGCCTCAGATCGCGGCGATGGCAGACGCACATTTCTTTATTGAAAAGCAGGTGATCGATGCTGCAACAGTGACGAATCTGACCCTTCTGGAGGAAGAAGCAAGCGTGGCAGAGTTGGGGCGTATGCTGGGCGGCGTGGCTATCACCGAAACGGTGCTTGAGAGTGCCCGTGAAATGAAAAAATTGGCGATGCAGGCGAAATAAACCTGATTGGAAACAGTAAATCGGTTCATACTAAAAAGAGAAGTACACGTGAGTGTCTTCTCTTTTTTATTTCATGGGAAATTCTTCGAATTTCCCATGAAACAAAATGCTCCGCAAGGATGCGCAAAGCGCATTCTATTTTATACATTTATATTTATACCAGGAGGAAAACCGCGATGGAACAGAAGAAAAAGAATCGGATCAAATGGTTTCGGCGGACTTGTATATTTTTATGGTTTGTTTTTTCGTGCAATTTGTTTCTTACCTATATTCCTACAGAGGATCTTCCGCTGGAGCAGGTAACAGTCAACGATGCGAACCGGAAACGCGTAAAAGCAGCCGGGACAAATATAGGAATTTATTTGAAAAATGCAGGTGTCCTTGTGGTAGCCTGCGCAAGTTTTACAGACCAGAACGGTGCGCTTATCTCTCCGGCCGCATATCGCATGAGAAGCGGAGATATAATACAAAGTGTAGATGGGAGAACCATCGCTTCAAAAGAAGAACTGATCCAACAAGTAGAGGAGAGCAGGGGCAGAAAACTGGTGCTTGAGGTGCAGCGCGGTGCAGAACAGATCTCTGTTGCAGTGACACCGGAGATCGCATCGGATGGAAGCGCGAAATTAGGCTTATGGGTAAGGGATGACATTGCCGGAATAGGCACGCTCACCTTTGTGACAGAGGATCATGCCTATGGGGCGTTGGGGCATGGAGTCAATGATATTGATACGGGAGAACTAATAAAAATTGAGGATGGAGGGATCTATGAAACGAAGATCACAGGCATTTCAAAAGGAATGCGTGGAACACCGGGAGAGGTGACGGGACTCATCCGTTTTTATGATGCCTCCTATCTGGGAACGATCCGTGTCAACGGAACCAATGGAATCTACGGAGAATTAGCCCATATGCCCAAAGAATTGGAGGATGAAGCATGGATACCGGTTGGTTACAAACAGGAGATCAAAAAAGGAAGGGCGCAGATCATCTGTTCCGTGGCAGGTCAGCGGAAAGCCTATGACATTGAGATTGAGGCCGTCGATCATCATCCGAAGGAAGAAAATAAAGCCATCCGCTATCGTGTAGTAGATGAGGAATTATTGGAAGATACCGGAGGCATCATACAGGGGATGAGCGGCAGCCCCATCATACAGAATGGCTGTCTGATCGGTGCAGTCACACATGTGTTTGTGGATGACCCCACACGGGGCTATGGAATTTTTTCAGAAAGCATGCTGCAGGAGGCGACACAAAAATAATTTTTTTTTGCCGACAGAAAATGACAGATTGCTTAATCAAAACCTCTTATAATGGCGATAGTTCGTTAAGGAGGGACAGAAATGGACAAATTTAATGTAGCAATCGCAGACGATAATGAGAAAATGTTAAGATTACTTGGAGATATAGTGGCGAAGGATGCCGAACTGGAGGTAGTGGGAACCGCAAAAGATGGTGTCGAGGCATATGAACTCATTCGAACAAAGCAGCCGGATGTGATGCTTTTGGATATTGTGATGCCAAAACTGGACGGACTAAGTGTACTGGACAAGATGAATAAGGATCGTACCCTCAAGAAAAAACCGGCAGTGATCGTGGTCAGTGCAGTCGGGCAGGAAAGCGTTACAGAAGACGCATTTCATAAAGGCGCGGATTATTTTATCATGAAGCCATTTGAAAGTGACGTGATCATTCAGCATATTAAGAGACTGAGAGATAACCGGAAAAAAAAGGGCAGTGAGACGCGTCCGATGGGTGCTTACGAAAAAGTAAAAGAGCCGGTGATCCATGATCTGGAAGCAGATGTGACAGATATGATCCACGAGATTGGCGTACCGGCGCACATTAAAGGATATCAGTATTTAAGAGAAGCGATCATGATGACCGTGGAGGACATAGAGATGTTAGGTTCCATTACGAAGATCCTGTATCCGTCCATCGCAAAAAAATACCAGACCACACCGAGCCGTGTGGAACGTGCGATCAGACATGCCATCGAAGTAGCCTGGAACAGGGGAAAGATGGATACGATCGACGAACTGTTTGGTTATACGATCAATAATGGAAAAGGAAAACCGACAAATTCTGAGTTTATTGCCCTCATTGCAGATAAAATCCGACTGGAATACAAGCGCTGATTGGTGTATACTGTTTTTACAAAGATAAAAACCAAAGGGCATCAGGACTCCGTGATCCGCGGACACCTCATGCCAAAGGATACAGGAGGAGCGTATGAAAAAGATCTTATTTGTGGCTTCGGAGGCAGTTCCGTTTATAAAAACAGGCGGACTGGCAGATGTTACAGGTTCTCTGGTGCGTTATATCGACAAGCAGGAGTATGATGTTCGCGTGATTCTTCCCAAATATGCATGTATGGATGAAATCTGGAAAAAGAAACTGAGATTTCATTCACACTTTTATGTGGCGCTTGGATGGAGAAACCAATATGTAGGAATACTTGAGACAGTAGAAAACGGCATTCATTATTATTTTATCGATAACGAATATTATTTTGCCGGACCGAAGCCCTATAATCAGCTTCATGAGGATATTGAAAAATTTGCTTATTTTTCAAAGGCAGTTTTATCGGCCATCGACATGATCGGTTTTGTACCGGATATTATTCATTGCCATGATTGGCAGACTGCAATGGTTCCCGTATTTTTAAAGGCCTTTGCGACCGATTATCCGCTTCTTAGAAATGTAAAGACCATCATGACGATCCATAATCTGCGTTTTCAGGGCCGTTATGTGATGGATGCCATCAAAAACCTGACCGGTTTATCAGATGACTATTTTACTGCCGATAAACTGGAGTCATACGGAGAAGCAAATTTCTTAAAGGGTGGAATCGCGTATGCAGATATCGTAACAACGGTAAGCCCTACCTATGCGCTGGAGATCATGACGCGGGAGGGCGGCGAGAGTCTTGACGGACTGCTTTACGCAAGGAGGGACAGCCTCTATGGCATCATTAACGGAATCGATATGGCAGAATATGATCCGGGACAGGATATTTATCTGAAACATAATTTCAATCTTTCGAACATGAAGCAGGGTAAGGCTGCAAATAAACTGGCTTTGCAGCATGATCTGAACCTGCCTCTGGATGAGGATACGATCATGCTGGCGATGGTGTCGCGTCTGACCGATCAAAAAGGTTTGGATCTGATCGCATATATCATGGATGAAATGCTTAGCCATGCGCGGCTGCAGTTTGTGGTACTTGGAACCGGTCAGGAGCAGTACGTGAATATGCTGCGCTATTTTGCCGAAAAATATCCGGACAAACTATCAGCCAATATTTGCTATTCCGAGCAGTTGGCTCATCGGATCTACGCTTCGGCGGATGCGCTTCTCATGCCGTCACTTTTTGAGCCCTGCGGCCTTAGCCAGTTAATGAGTTATTGTTATGGAACCTTGCCCATCGTTCGTGAGACCGGTGGACTGAAAGATACGGTACAGCCCTACAACGAATACGACCATACAGGCACTGGTTTTTCCTTTGCGAATTACAATGCCCATGAGATGCTCCAGACCATTTATTATGCGATGCATATTTACTACGATGACAGAGATCAGTGGGACGCAATGGTAAAACGGGATATGTCATTGGATTTTTCATGGAAAAAGTCAGCAAAGGAATATGAAAAAATATATGACCAGTTGTTAAAGGGTTAGTTGTTGCGATGCTCTGGAATAGTAATAGACGGAGTCAGAAAGTTGTTGGATAGCCGGAAGTTGTTCCCGGTTTACGGAACGAACGATGGAACATAGTTCCTGATCTGCAACACGGGAAGGAACCGGCAGAAGGATCACTTCGTTGATACTGGATGGCAGTACGTAAAAATCCGTTCCGATACTTTCGGCAAATTCTTCAAGAATCGAAGGATAAAGGATGCAGGAGGCTCCGTGGAACTGCTCCTCATTTGTAAGAACATACAGAGGTGGAGCATCTCCCGGATCTATCAAAGGAACGAACCGTTTCAGTGTGGGATCTGCCTCGATCAGATCCCGGATCGCATCCGTGATGGGTTGGATATAAGCAGGAAGCAGGCGTGGCGTATTTGCAAACGCCTGTTTTTTGATGTCTTCAAAATTGACATCCCACAGCTGCAGATGTTCCTTTTTTATGAGGATGGAAGCCGTTTTTCCGCTGCCCAGTTGAATGATACAGCTGAAAATGATCGCAAGATCCAGGTACGGGATGTGAGGGATGGAATCCAGGCGGGAACGGTTTTTCTCATAGTTGACGAGATGAAAGATCAGTTGTTTTTTGGCGCGCTCATAATCTGTGAAAAAACCGGGGTCGATGGGATGGTTGAGCCGGACCTCCATAAAGAGTTCGCAGATCATATGGCAGATCTCATCCATCGTGACATCGTCCTTAAAAAGCGAATAATAATGCTCCAGATAGATCGTAGGGGACAGATTGATACCGGGCTCCCGGATAATGAGTGCCTCGTAGATCACGCCGTTGTTTTTCGGCATGGATTCGATAAAGAGATCTGTACCTTCCGGGAACAGGGGTGTCAACTGTTTGATCAGTTCCTTTGTAAATTCATGAAAATTCATAGAATACCTCCTTGTCAGATGATTGTATGACAGAAGGCGACCTTTGTTTTGAAACTTGGATATAAGAAAATCGGATAAAAGTAAAATAACACGAATCCGGGAGAATTGCAATTGTCAGATCTGTGAAATTTTTTTCGCAACGCCTAGTAAAAATGGACAAAAAAATAGGCCTTAGAAGGCCTGATTTTTTAACGGATCGATCACCTGGATCGCACAGCGGTTGGGATCTGTACGATAGAGTGATAAAAGCATTTCAAACAACTGATGCACCTTTCCGGTCAGACGTGCGTCTACCTCAACCGCATAGGGGGCAAGTTCTGCAACATCAAAAAAACGCATGCCAAGAGGGGGAAGGAAGATCAGACAGGTCATTCGGGTCTGTGACTC
>CAMBUC010000114.1 GCA_945871045.1 uncultured bacterium | reverse complement strand
GTATTGTACTGGCATTTGCGCTGTTTATCGTGCTGATCCTTGCTTACCTGCTTTATAACAGTGATCATATTCGCAAACTGACTTACAAAGATTCTGAACTGAACGTGTGGAATGACAGTTATTTCGTATATCGGGCGAATCAGCAGATCAGACGGAAAGAAAGCCAGACGGCGAAGCGGATGTATTCTGTTGCCTATACGAATATCAATCAGTTCAACAGATTTAATACATTATATGGCTGGAATAAAGGAAAGCGGCTGCTGGAGATCTGTGTAGAGATCTTGTCTAATGTGTTGAATGATCAGGAATTATATGCAAGAAGTCACGGCGATCACTTTATCATTTTTTCAGAGTACACAAACCGAGAAAAACTGGAAGCCCATATGCAGAATGTTGCGGATCTGATATCGGAACGGATTCATGTTGAGACCGGTATACATATGGCGGTAACGATCGGTATATGCTACATCATTCCGGGTAGTCCGGATGTTCAGTCGCCACTTTCTTATGCGATCCAGGCGGCCACGAATCTGCAGGATATGCATAAGAATACCATTCAGGTTTATGACGAGAAACTGTTGCAAAATTTAAAGGAACGGCATGAGCGTGAGAAATTGCTGGAATCCGTAGCGATTTCAGAGGATTACTTTACGGCATTTTATCAGGCAAAGGTTGATATCCGGACTGAGCAGGTGGTTGGTGCGGAAGCGCTGATCAGATTCAAGGATCCTACTGCGGATGGAATGATCCGTTCGCCGTATTTCTTCGTTCCGTATTACGAGGAAGTCGGGCGGATTACCGAGATTGACTTTTTTGTTTTGGAATGTGTGTGCAAAATGCAGCATGAGAGAATGGAAGCCGGAAAAAAGGTTGTTCCGATCTCCTGCAACTTCTCCAGACTTCACTTTGCAAGCAACGGTTTTCCGGACAAGTTTATCGGCATCCTTAACAAGTATGACGTGCCGAAGGATCTGATCGAGGTTGAGATCACGGAAACACTTGTGGTGGATGAGATGCAGGCTCAGAATGCAAAACTGACGATCGATGAGCTGCATCGAAGAGGCATCCGTCTTTCCATTGACGACTTTGGAAGCGGCTATTCTTCTCTGGGTGTATTTGAGACGATCCCGGCATCGGTGATTAAGCTGGACCGCTCCTTCCTTCTGAATAATGAGAACCATTCACGTCAGGTGAAGATCATGTCAAATATCGTTCACCTTGCAAGAGATCTTGATGCACAGATTGTATGCGAAGGTGTGGAGTCAGAAAAAGACATAGAACTCATGAAGGAAATTGGGGCAAATATTGCACAGGGTTATCGTTATTCCAAGCCGGTGTCACGCTGGGAGTTTGAACAGAAACTGGATACATAGGTGATCGCATAGTTTTCATCAATTGGAAAACGTGGAAAGGTTTTTGGAAAAATATGTAACCGGTGGAGAACATTGGTGTCTATATGATCAGAACAACTTGTTCAAATTATTATTGTAAGGAGGAAATGTGTATGAGAGCAGAAAGTAAGTTTATGAAACGGCTTGGTGCGATGGCACTGGCAGCAGGAATCGTGTTTGGAGCACTTGCGGCGAACACACATCAGGTATCGGCGGCGACGAAGTTCCAGGTGGCGGATACCAAATACGAAAAATCCTATAAGCTGGACGATGGCAAAGTTTGTTTTGAAGCCAAAGGTGTATTTCCGGTGATCAAGGATAATTCAAAAGCCGCAAAGAAGATCAATCAGGAACTGAAAAAGGCAAAAAACGCGTGGATCAAAGAGACAAAGAAAGAGGCATCTGATGCAAAGGCGGATTTTGATTTCATGCTTGCGGACGATTCAGTTCCGATGCCGGAGTGGGTATATTCAGATGATATCAATTATGAAGTGACATCCAATGACGGCAAATATTTCAGTGTACTGATGAGTGGCTATGACTTTCGGGGCGGCGCTCATGGTTCACCGTATCGCGTGACTATGACCTTTGATGCAAAGACCGGTCAGAAGTTGGCGGCAGCAAAACTGTTTGGTACGACCAAGGCAAAACTAAACAGCAAGGTCAGAAAACTTTATCTGAAGAAATATGATAAAGAAGGTGTCGAGGGCGGTTTTTACGATGACGATGAATATTCAGGGAAAAGCGGAAGGGATATATTAAAGGAAACGTTGGCAACCAAGGATTATAATGATACCTTCTACGTAAAGAATGGAAAAGCAGTTTTTTACGCTAATCCCTATGATCTGGGACCGTATGCGGCAGGGTTTATAGAAGTTTCTGCAACTGTCAAATGACAGAGTGATCAGATGAATATGCAATTGCATAATTTGAATTAAAACGTTGTATCTGCGGTGTTGGAAGGATCTGACACCGCAGGTACATTTTTTGTTTCTTCAAAGTGATTTAGGGGGTTGAATTTTTATCATTCATTTGGTACAATAGCCTAGATGGTTCAGTGGGTGCCGATCATAGATTGAGGATTGATAGTTTAGAAGTTATGTTACGTTTTTACTGGGTCATTTTTTGGAATCTTTATCATATCTACATGATTCCAAAGATGAGTTATATGGCAAAGCATACCGAAAAATTTGATGAAGCCAAGCGCTATAAGATCGCCAGACGTGCCATATATTATATGATGCGTACAGGCAATATAAAGACTGTTTGTGAGGGCCTTGAGAATCTTCCGAAGGAAGGTGGATATGTTTTGTATCCGAATCATCAGGGCAAATTCGATGCGCTTAGTATTATGATCACACATGCGAAACCCTGCTCTGTGGTCGTGGATGATGCGGTATCTTACGGAATCCTGATCAAGGAGTTTATTGATCTGGTGGAAGGGAAACGCATGAAACTGGATGATGTGCGCCAGGCACTGGGAATCATCAAGGAGACGTCTTCTGAGGTGAAGGAAGGACGTCGTTATATTATTTTTTCTGAAGGTGGGTATACAAATAACGGAAATACACTTCAGGAGTTTAAGCCGGGAAGCTTTAAGATGGCAATGATGGCAAAGGCGCCGATCGTACCGGTTGCACTTACCGATTCTTATAAAGTTTTTGGGGAGAATTCTTTAGCGCCGGTGACCGCAAAAGTACAGTATCTCCCTCCGCTTTACTATGAAGATTACAAAGATATGAACTCTCGTGAGATATGCGCCCTTGTCAAAGAGCAGATCCAAAAAGCGATCGATGACGGGTTGGCATCAAAAAAACAAAAGCGAGGATGGTTCCATCGTAAATAAAAAATAATATACTGCTCCTAAAAACTTGCAACCGTAGTCTAACGGATAGAACGCAGGACTCCGACTCCTGTAATGTGGGTTCGATTCCCGCCGGTTGCATTTTTTATCTGTTTTTTTGTTATTATATTTTAGGAGGTAGTACTACGAATGGCAAACAATAATCGTAAAGCACAGAACAAAAAGTCTGTTAATCATACAATAATGAATCAGAAAAAGGAACAGAACGTAAAGGAACAGGCAGCAAAACAGCCGGTGAACAACGGTTCTGCAGAAAAATCACAGAACAATCGCGGATTTGATAGTTCCGTGTTGTGGGAACTTGTGAAAAAATATAAAAGATATATTGCGGCAGGCGTCTTATTTGCGGCAATGGTCGTTATTTTGGCAAAATGCACCGGTCCTGTGACGGATGCCCCGAAAGATCCGGCAGCGGAAGAACAGTTGGCAGCCGATCAAAGGGAAGAATTCCAGATAGATGCAGTTCCGGAAGTTAATACACTGATCGGTGATTATTATCATGCGTATGCCACAGGAAATGTAACCGCACTGGAGGCATTGGCCCGCCCGATTTCCGATACGGAAAAGAGTTATATTCAGGTATTCAGCGAGTATGTTGAGTCCTATGATAATATTACCTGTTATACAAAATCCGGTCTGACAGACGGTGAATATGTGGTTTCCGTATATCTTGAGATGAAATTTAAGGACGTTGCGACTGTTGCGCCGGGTCTAGATTTCTTCTATCTGAGAACGGATGATAGTGGAAAATTATATATAGACAATGCTTATAGCCAGTTTAATCAGTCTAATATGGAAACAAGCACAGAGGCTGATGTACAAGCGCTGATCAACCAGTTTGAGCAGGCAGAAGATGTAGTCGCCCTACAGACTGAGGTTCAGCAGAAATATGAGAAGGCGATCACAGATGATGCGGATCTGAATAAAATGGCAAACGAGACGATTCCGAATACGATCGCTGAATGGGTACAATCCCTGACAAAGGCAGAAGAGACTTCGGAAGATACACAACAGGAAAATCCTCAGGAAACAACCGATCAGAAGCAGGAGGATCAGACCAATACCGAGAAACCGGAGGAAACTGATACAAATAAGGATACGTCAGAAAATTCTGACGGAAAAGCAAAGACTGCCTATGCAATGGATGGGATCAATCTTCGAAAAGGTCCCAGTACAGACAAATCCATTGTGACACAGATTCCTCTTGGAGATAAATTAAAGATCTATCCGGATACGGAAAAGGACGGATGGGTGAAAGCATCCTATGACGGTCATAAAGGATATGTAAAACGGGAGTTGGTGACAACAAAGAGATCCAAAGTTCCAGAGGTGTCAACGCAGGAAGAAAATGAACCGGCAACAGCATTACCGGTGGGAAAAAAGATCACTTTATCAGATTCCGTGAATGTCCGTGTTTCTATGAGCGAGACTGCTGACCGAGTAGGACTTGCCTATCAGGGAGATACGGTTGAGGTGATTCAGAGTTATGCAGAAGGCTGGACAAAAGTAAAATGGAATGGTGAGACTGGATATATCAAGACAGATCTGATCAAATAAAAGTATGAGATAAAAAGCGGTTACAGGCTGCAGTGCATGATGCATGATGTGGTCAGTCAGCCGCTTTTCTTCATAAAATGAATTGGTAAATAATTGCAGGGTGTGTGTATGGAACAACAGGACGGAATCCGAATAAATAAATATTTGAGTGAAGCAGGAGTCTGTTCCCGCAGGGAAGCGGACCGAGCCCTTACAGCAGGACAGATCCGAATCGGTCATCGCGTGGCAGTACTTGGTGATCGTGTGCAGTCGGGGGATACTGTTTTTTACAAAGGGAAACCTGTCAGCAAAGAAGAGGAACGTATATTGGTCGCCTTTCATAAGCCCAGAGGAGTTGTCTGTACGACATCAAAAAAAGAAGGCGTGAATATTGTGGATTATATCGGTTATCCGAAACGAATCTATCCGGTGGGCAGATTGGATAAGGATTCCACCGGATTGATCCTTCTTACGAATGATGGTGACATCGTGAATAAAATGATGCGTGCGGGGAATCGTCATGAAAAAGAGTATGTGGTGACGGTTAACCGGGATATCACAGAAACTTTCGTTATGCAAATGTCAAGAGGCGTGGCGATTCTGGATACGGTGACAAGACCGTGTAAAGTATGGCAGACGGGACCCCGTGAGTTTCGGATCATTCTGACGCAGGGCTTAAACCGACAGATCCGTCGTATGTGTGAGACACTGGGCTATCGTGTAAAGACGCTGAAACGTCTTCGCATTATGAATATCCGTCTGGGAGATTTGAAAGAAGGCACGTATCGTCATGTGACAGATGAGGAATGGAAGGATTTAACGGGACTGCTCAGGAATTCATCCAATGAGACGGTAAAACATGCAGATCCGTCTGTGGAAGATTATAAAGGGATAATGAAACATGGAAGAAAAGCGAAATCATTACGAACAACTAAAAAAGACCATTGAATACCATATGGATCTTTATTACAATCAGAATACAAACGAGATCAGTGATTATGAATATGATCAGTTGATGTCAGAGTTAAAGGAGATCGAAAAAGAGTTTCCGGAGTGGGTGACCAGTGACTCGCCGACACAAAAGATTGGTGGGAGTGCAAAACGCGAAGCAGGTGTGACCATCACACATCATGTGCCGATGCTCAGCATTCAGGATCTGTTTTCAAAGGAAGACGTGACTGCCTGGATCGAAAAAGTAAAAGAGATGCATCCGGATGCATGTTTTTCGGTGGAACATAAGATTGATGGACTGAGCATGTCTCTGCGCTATCAGGATGGTGTTCTGATGCTGGCGGAAACCCGTGGAAACGGTATTGAGGGAGAGGACGTAACACTCAATGCAAAGGTCATTCCGGATGTACAGCAAAGGATATCAGCAGGTGGCTACGTGGAACTTCGCGGAGAAGTATATATGAGTCACGAGGCATTTGAAGCATTCAATGAGAGGCAGGAGAGCCTTGGAAAGAAACCGGCGGCAAACCCGAGAAATCTTGCAACCGGAACACTTCGCCAGTTAGATCCGGCGATCACAAAAGAACGGGGGCTGCGTATGTTTGTATTTAATGTGCAGGATGCCACCGGTGAAAGCGCTCATCTGATGGATCGCCATGTGGCAGCCTTAGACGAGTTGAAGGCACAGGGAGTTGCGGTGGTTCCCCATGTACTTTGCCAAACAGCAGAGGAAGTACTTGCTGCAATCGATGAGATTGGAGAACATCGCGGTGACTATGAATACGATATCGACGGAGCAGTTGTAAAGATCGATCAGGTGGAATACCGAAATGATTTTCCTGCGGGGAGCAAATATTCGGCCGGTCATGTGGCATATAAGTATCCGCCGGAAGAAAAAGAAGTGGAGATCGAGGAAGTAGAAGTTGGCGTAGGCCGTACCGGAAAGATGACGTTCCGGGCGCGTTTTAAAGAGCCGGTGAGACTCTGTGGAACGAGTGTGCAGTATGCAACGCTTCACAATATGGACTATATCACCGGTTTGGGAATCGATGAAGGCTGTCGGGCAATCTGCAGAAAGCAGGGGGAGATCATACCGGCCATCATTCGCGTCACAAAATCAACGGGAACTATTTTTCAGGCACCTGCGGATTGTCCGGTTTGCGGACACCCCCTCG
>CAMBUC010000113.1 GCA_945871045.1 uncultured bacterium | reverse complement strand
CATTGACAAATCTTTCACAAAATGGTACATTAATGGTAACATTTACATGGTAACTGCAGGGTGCAGTTGCTGTCGTGACTAAACGAATCATAGGAGGATAAACCAATGAACAATTTACAGTTAGAAATTGAAGGCGCGATCGCGGTTTTAACGATCAGCAGACCCGCAGCATTAAACGCATTAAACAGCGAGACGTTAGAGGAGTTAGATGCAGCCCTCACCGAGATCGAGTCAAACGCTGACATCAGAGCCGTGATCTTAACCGGTGGCCCCGATAAGAAGGGTAACGCATTCAAGTCTTTCGTAGCAGGCGCAGACATCGGAGAGATGAGCACCTTGACAAAAGAAGAGGGCGAGGCTTTCGGTAAGAAGGGTAACGACGTTTTCCGTAGAATCGAGACATTACCTGTTCCCGTGATCTGTGCCATCAACGGATTTGCTCTTGGCGGCGGATGCGAGATCGCAATGAGTTGTGATATCCGTATCTGTTCTGACAACGCAATCTTCGGACAGCCTGAGGTTGGTCTTGGAATCACTCCCGGATTCGGTGGAACCCAGAGACTGGCAAGAGTCGTTGGCGTAGGAAAAGCAAAAGAAATGATCTACAGCGCACGCAATATCAAGGCTGATGAGGCTTACAGAATCGGTCTTGTAAACAACGTATATCCGGCTGAGGAGTTAATGCCCGCTGCAAAGAAGCTTGCTTCTATCATCGCAGCAAACGCTCCCATCGCAGTTCGTGCCTGCAAGAAAGCCATCAACGATGGTTTAGATGCTGCTATGGATGATGCGATCGTGATCGAGGAGAAACTGTTCGGAAGCTGCTTCGAGACCGAAGATCAGAAGGCTGGTATGGGTAACTTCTTAGAGAAGGATCCTGAGAAGAAATTAAAGGTTGTTCCTTTCCAGAATAAGTAAGATTCTGAATCAAACATGTGCAAAAAGCTGTGGCATTTGCCACAGCTTTTTTTGGGAGAAAGGCGAAGGAGAAAAGATGCTTCACACATACGATTTATCACAACTGGTCGAGCCGCTGTTGGAATGGTATCCGTCCCATGCCAGACGTTTGCCGTGGCGGGAGGAGCCGACACCCTATCATGTCTGGGTGTCTGAGATCATGCTGCAGCAGACGCGGGTGGAGGCGGTGAAACCTTTTTATGCGCGTTTTATGGAGGCATTGCCGGATGTGCAGTCTTTGGCAGAATGTGAGACGGACCGTCTGCTCAAATTGTGGGAAGGGCTTGGATATTATAACCGCGTGCGGAACATGCAGATCGCTGCCCGGACGATCATGAGTGAATACGGGGGAGTGATCCCCGCGGATTATGAAGAACTGCTGAAGTTAAAGGGGATCGGCCATTATACGGCGGCGGCCATTTCTTCCATCGCCTATCAACGCCCGGCGGCAGCCGTGGACGGGAATGTGCTTCGGATCCTGATGCGGGTGTCGGAGGATGATTCCGATATCGCAAAGCAGTCGGTAAAAACGATGGTGGAAAAACTCCTTCTTCCGGTTGTGCCCCATGACCGCGCAGGGATGTTCACGCAGGCAATGATGGAACTGGGCGCAACGGTCTGCGTACCCAATGGAGCGCCCCTTTGCGATCAATGTCCGTGGCAAACACGCTGCCTGGCCCATGCCCATGGCACAACGGACCGGATTCCGGTGAAGGCGAAACCAAAGGCCAGACGTCTGGAGAAGAAAACGGTGCTTGTCATCCGGGATGGAGACCGGGTATTGTTGCAGAAACGCCCGGATGGAGGACTTTTGGCAGGGATGTATGAGTTTCCCTATCTGGAGGGTTACCCCTCGGAGAAAAAAATACTGGATTTTGTGAAAGAACAGGGATTATCGCCGATCCGTATCCAAAAACTTCCGGAGGCAAAACATATCTTTTCCCATGTGGAATGGCAGATGAGGGGCTATGCAATCCTTGTGGAAGAACCGAAAATCGATAGCGGGCTATTGTTTGTAGAGCCCCGGACGTCTGAAGAACAGTATGCAATTCCGGCAGCCTATGCGGCTTATTCCCAGTATATGAATATCCGGATCGGGCAGGAAAAATTTTTGGATTGATTCAGGTCGAGGCCTTTGATGCCAGGACTGTGCGGATATGAGTCTGAAAAAAGAGGAGGGCGATGCATGCTGCATCGCCCTTTTACATTATGAAAAAGAAAATATGGGAAGTTTTCGTAAATTAACTTGTTTGTTGTTTGAGATGGTTATATAATACTGATGAATTATGACATGGCTATGATAGGTTTATGAACATTTTGTAAACACTTTAAGTAAAGGCATCGACAAATCAAATTTCGAGGCAGATGGACTTCCCAGAAAGCCTTTGAAGTAAACGATAAAGGGGGAAATGATGTATAATACGATCGTGATCGGTGCAGGGATTGCAGGTGCAGTCGTTGCCCGCGAACTTGCAGAAAAAGGGGGTCGCCGGGTGCTGGTTTTAGAACAGCGGGATCATATCGGCGGAAACTGTTATGATAAAGAAGATACATACGGTGTGCTGATCCATGAATATGGCCCGCACATTTTTCATACAAATGATGAAGGGGTTTTTGCATACCTTTCACGATTTACAGAATGGTATCTGTATCCGGAGGGACATCAGGTGGTGGCGAATGTGAATGGATCGCTGATCCCGATTCCCTTCAACCTGAATACGCTGCACCTCGTTTATGAGGAAGAAAAGGCGAAGGAACTGGAAGATAAACTCATCGCAGCTTACGGTGAAGGCAGCCGTGTTCCCATTATGGAGTTAAAGCAAAATGAGGATCCCGATATCCGGCAGATCGCACAGTATGTGTACGAAAACGTCTTCCTGCGCTACACCATGAAGCAGTGGGGACAAACACCGGAGGAGATCTCTCCGGAGGTGACGGGCCGTGTGCCGGTGCTCATCTCCTATGATAACCGCTATTTTCAGGATCAGTATCAGGGCGTTCCGCTGCGCGGATTTGCGCCGATGTTTGAGGGGCTGCTTGATCACGAGAACATTGAGGTACAGCTTGGAGTGAAAGCCACAGAGCGCCTGAGCATCACATCGGATGCTGTGTTATTTGATGGGGAACCTTTTTCAGGTGAAGTGATCTTTACCGGGGCGCTGGATGAACTGTTTGGCTGCAAATACGGACGTCTGCCGTATCGTTCCCTGCGCTTCGATTTTGAGCATTTGGATCAGGCGGATTTCCAGCAGGGGCATTCGGTAGTAAATTATACCGTTAGTGAAGATTTTACCCGTATTACGGAGTTTCAGTATTTAACCGGACAAAAAGGATGTGACGGCACAACGATCGTGCGGGAGTATCCCTTTGCATACACGGGCGCAGAAGGAGAGATTCCTTATTATGCGATCTTGAATGCGGAGAATGAGGCGTTATATGAACAGTACCGCGGGCTGACGGCGGGGCTTTCGGATTTCTATCTGCTGGGCAGGCTGGCCGAGTACAAATATTACAATATGGATGCCATGGCGCGTAAGGCGTTGGATTTGGCAGAAAGGATCATGGAGAAGGAACGATGAAATTACTTTCAATTGCAATTCCCTGCTATAATTCGCAGGATTATATGGAAAACTGCATAAAATCGCTGTTAGTGGGAGGCGAGGATGTGGAAATTCTCATTGTGGATGATGGATCAAAAGATGCCACGCCGGAGATCGCGGATTCTTATGCAAGACGTTATCCCACCATCATCCGTGCGATCCATCAGGAAAACGGTGGACACGGATCGGCAGTGAATGCCGGTATACAAAACGCTGCCGGATTGTTTTTTAAAGTGGTGGACAGCGATGACTGGGTTGACGAAAAGGCTTTTTTGGCGGTGCTGGATCAGTTGCGGCAGTTGGCAGGCGGTGATGAGACCATCGATCTGTTTATCGCAAACTTTGTTTATGACAAAGTAGGCGTGAAGCATAAAAAAGTTATGCGCTATACGTCCATGTTCCCGACAGATCGGGTGTTTGGCTGGAATGATGTGAAAATGATCACAAAAGGTCATTATTTGCTCATGCATTCCGTGATCTATCGTACGGGAATGCTGCACAAATGCAAATTAGAACTGCCGAAACATACATTTTATGTGGACAATATTTATGTATATCATCCCCTTCCTTATGTGAAAAAAATGTATTATATGGATGTGGACCTGTATCATTACTACATCGGACGGGAGGATCAGTCTGTCAACGAGGAGATCATGATCGGCCGCATCGATCAGCAGATCAAGGTAAACAAGATCATGATCGAGGATTATGATCTGTGGAGGATCCAGAATAAACGTCTTCGCAAGTACATGTTTAACTATCTGGAGATCATCACGGTGGTTTCTACCGTGCTGCTGCTTCGTTCCGGAACAGAGGAGAATCTGCAGAAAAAACGGGATCTTTGGAAATATATTAAGGATTATGATATCCGCCTGTTTCATCATCTGCGAAACGGCATCATGGGAAATGCCATGAATCTGCCGGGCAGGGGCGGACGAAAGATCTCCGTGGCGGCGTACAAACTGACGCAGAAGATTGTGGGATTTAACTAGTAGATATAGATATTAATATACGAAAACAGGCAGCCGAGATGCTTTCATGTAAGACGCGCTCCCGGCTGCCTGTTTTTTGTGTTCACTACGTATTTTACGCCTGACTCATCTGGTTCAGAATGTCGTTCTTCAACTTGTACAGTTTGTCTGACAGATCAACGTAAATCTTTGCGGGATTGACAAAACGCTTGGTCTCATCCCAGATCGTCTCTTTTTCTTTTTCACAGTATGCGCGGATCTCCATAGTGGAAGGAGATTCGTAGACACATTTACCTTTTTGGAAGACGGGAACAAGAAGTTCACGCAGCGTATAACTGTCTCCGGCGATACGGGTCTTTTTCCAAGGCTCGTGGGGGTCGAATAACAGCATGTCCTGATGGGGATCAAATACCTCGTCTGCAAGGCAGATCAGGTCTGCACGGATCTTTCCGGTGTCGTTGTCATAAATACGGTAGATCGTCTTATTTCCGGGGTTGGTAACCTTCTCGGAGTTTTCAGATAACTTGATCTTGGGTGTGAAGGTTCCGTCTTCTGCCTGGATCGCTGCCAGTTTGTATACACCGCCGAATGCGGGGTTGTCCTTGGAAGTGATCAGGTTTGTTCCAACACCCCACGAAGTGATGGTGGCACCCTGTAATTTCAGGGATTCAATGAGGTACTCATCCAGATCGTTGGAAGCGGAGATGACCGCATCCGGGAAACCGGCATCATCTAACATCTTTCGGACTTTCTTGGACAGGTAGGCAAGATCGCCGCTGTCCATGCGGATGCCATAGTAGTTCAGCGGGATGCCGGCTTCGCGCATTTCGGTGAAAACGCGGATGGCGTTTGGCATACCGGACTTTAAGGTGTCATAGGTATCTACTAAGAGGATGCATGCGTTGGGATAAAGATCCGCATATGCCTTGAAGGCGGTGTATTCATCCGGAAAACTCATGATCCAGCTGTGTGCGTGTGTTCCAAGAACCGGGATGTCAAACATCTGGCCGGCAAGTACGTTGGAAGTGCCTTTGCATCCGCCAATCACGGCAGCTCTGGCGCCGTATGTACCGGCATCGGGTCCCTGTGCGCGGCGCAGACCGAATTCCATTACTCCATCGCCCTTTGCGGCATAACAAACCCGGGCAGCCTTGGTGGCGATGAGACACTGGTGGTTGATGATATTTAAGATAGCGGTCTCCATCAACTGGGCTTCCATGATGGGAGCGATAATTTTTACAAGCGGTTCGCGGGGGAAGATCAGTGTTCCTTCCGGGATGGCATAAATATCACCGCTGAAGCGGAAATCCTTCAGATAGGTCAGGAAATCCTCTTCAAAGATCTTGAGTGAGCGGAGATAATTGATATCGTCCTCGTCAAACTGAAGTCTTTTTACATAATCGATCAACTGCTCTAAACCGGCGCAAACGGAATATCCGCCGCCGCAGGGGTTGCTTCGATAAAAGGCATCAAATACGACAACATCATGGTTCTGATTTTTGAAATAGCCCTGCATCATCGTCAACTCGTATAAATCGGTGAGCAGGGAAAGTTTTAAGGTGCTCATAATTTTTTTGCCGGGCCTTTGCCCGACGCCCCTTTCTTTCATTATTAACTGTTGGATCTGTCGCAGTTATTATTTTCCATTTAGTATGTTCAGTATAGTCTTATTTTATGAAAGCGTCAAGAGACAAGACTGCTGTCATGTCAGATAAATGCTCTGACCAATCACAGGTTGTTCCGGTAATGATCGAACAGTATTCCGTTGATGCCCGGGAAAATATGTGCTAGAATGTAACCAATCGGGACAGTCGGTGTCCGGATAGTTAGGAATACGGTCAAATGAAAGATTTTGAACAGATAGATCGTTTTGCTTGTTTGCAGAAGTGTAGAAAAGGGGAAGAATATGGACGAGAAGAAATATACAGAATATCAGCCGAATTATACAGAATATCAGTCAGATGATTCACAATATGACCAGACGGCGCAGCAGACCTACTCCGGCAGTTATTATCAGAAGGAAAAGCCCGCCGGCAACGGATTTGGCATCGCATCCATGGTACTGGGTATTTTGGCGCTGGTGTTTTTCTGCGGCTGCATCAATATTCCGCTGGCGATCCTTTCCATTATCTTTGCCATTGTTCACATCAATCGAAAGACCGGAAGTATCGGATTTGCCATCGCAGGCATCGTGACCTCGGCGATTTCGGTGATACTGACGGTCATTCTGATCCTTGTGGTCATGTATGCCGGATTCGGTTCTACCGCATGGACGTATTCCGAGACGCTGCCCTTTGAATATTTCATGGATGGTGAGGGATTTCCGGATGATTTTGACGGAGATACGGACGAAGGCGAGTTGCCTTTCGGGGAGCATCATCATGGGCAGGATCTGTAGTAGGTAAAATAAGTACATATGTGTTCTGATGTAAAATACAAAAAGGCGTTTGA
>CAMBUC010000112.1 GCA_945871045.1 uncultured bacterium | reverse complement strand
CATTGCTCAGATTCTGCGCCATCGCAAAGGACAGTTCCCCATCATCGGAAACTGCATCTGCGGCCATAGGCAAATGACCGCCCTCATAGGGCTGGTTCATTCCGGCCACAAAGAACAGACGATGGACTTTCCGCTCCTGCGTCTCACCATTCTTATCAATGAATACCAACTTGCCGTCTGTGGTACGATAGGTTAATACCTTTCGGATCGTATTTAACATATAGATCAATTTTCCCAAACCGATCCGGTTCAGTAAAGCCTTCAACCGTCCGCTGTCAGAAACACATGCCTCCGCATCCAGTCCGATACCCGAACTAATAGCAAAATAACGGCTCGTCTGATCCCGGTGGAAAGTGGTTTTTCCAATATCCATCTGATAAAGTGTACCCACATCCAAAATGTGGATCAAGGTCTCAAGGGGATCAGCGGATATCCCAAGGGCATAACCAAGATCGTTGGCAGATCCCGCAGGTATATAACTTAACGTCACCCGCTCAAAATCTGTGATGCCGTTTAATACCTCATTAAAGGTGCCATCTCCGCCTACTACCACAATAGCAACCCTGCCTGTATGTTCCGCAAGGATCTGTGACGCAAACTTTGTAGCATTTCCCGGATAAGAACACTCATACAGGTGATAATGCACTCCGCGCCGGATCAATTCCGGTTTTAACACATGTTTCCAAATACTTTTCTTTCTGCCAACTCCGGCATTCCCATTTACAATAAAATAATATGTCTCATCACTTTTCATCGGTATATATGATCTCCACATCACTCTGCCGCAAGCGTGCTTCCCACTCCGGCGTAAGTTTTTTATCGGTAGCCAGAACATCGATTCCGGAAAAACCCACTACTTGTGTAAATGATAAATGATTGAACTTCGCGTTGTCAACTGCCATAATACGTTTTGTTGCAGAAGATAACATTTGTCTCTTGATACCTGCATCCAATTCGTTGGAATCCGTAAATCCTTTATTGAGATCAACTCCTTTGCAGGAAATGATCGCCTTATCCACAAAGAAACCATCCACCATACGCTCCGCCTGATATCCGAGAAGCGACAACGCACGTCCCTTTAATGAACCGCCGGTAGATAAGACCTTCCATCCCTGCACATCGGAAAGTTCCAATAAGATCTCGATGGAATTGGTAATGACTGTGATATTTTTCTTATCCTTAATCTGTTTCGCCACAAACAATGCGGTTGTACTGGCGTCCAGCATAATACGATCCCCGTCATGGATCGTCTCGGAAAGAGCCGTTGCAATGCGCATCTTTGCATCAACATTTTCACGTTTTCGAACAAGAAAAGGAAGTTCATCCTTCTCGCTTCCTTTCACGACTGCTCCGCCGTAGGTGCGCTCGGCAAATCCGTCGTTCTCCAATTTTTCCAAATCACGACGGATCGTTTCCTCTGTCACATCGTATTTCTTGCTCAGGTCTGCAACAATGACCTTTCCCTCTTCCTTTAATAATGCTAATATCTCATTTCTTCTCTCTGCTGCAAGCATATTTTTATTCCCCCACTAAGCATAAAGTATTCCGGCGATATCACTTCCTTTTGGTACACCTTAGCAATGCTCTTTTCTATGATGTAAAAGGCTGTCGGTACTCCGACAGCCTGATTACGTTCTGAAATAATTATAAGATTGTATCCCAAAGCTGTGCATCCGGGCTTGCAATCACAGAACTGTCCAAAAACATTCCGCGTTCGCTAACTGCCGCCTCTGCTTTATCGATCGCCGCTGAAACTGCTGCGATCTCACCTGTAAGAAATACATATGATTTTCCACACATACCGCGGGCTACCCGGATCTCGATCAGATCCACCTCCGCTGTCTTGGCTGCCTCATCTGCTGCAACAAAAATAGCTGCTGCATCGAATGTCTCCAGCACACCGAGCGCATTGCGGTTCTTGATATCAGCCGTTCCATAGATGGCGGGGAAAATGCCCTCATGGGGATTTCCAAGAAGGAAACTATCAATCAGCTGCTCCGGATATCTTGCAGTCGCTGCATCTACAGATGCGCGTACAGCACTGAGATCACCTTCAAATATGACGATATATTTACCGGGGCAGACGGTCTGTGCCTCTATGATCTTCACATCCGCTGTTTTTAACACCAGATCTGCTGCCAAAACGCCGGTGGACACTGTCTTATATTCCACCATTCCTAATGCTCTACCCATAATCGATTTCCTCTTTGTAACTGTTCAGCACCTTCACAGTTCTGCTCTGGCATGTCTTAAACAGTTTACTCCTTTTCTATTTGCTAAATTTATTTCGCAGCGCGAATCACGATGTCTCTGTCGTTGATCTCAGCCACTACACCATCAATGGATGCGTGTACCGGCAGGCTCAGCGCATTTTCCGCTGCCTGACCGATCTTCTGTCCCTCTTTCACGACATCTCCAACCTTAACGATGGGAACTGCCGGCGCACCGATATGCTGACTTAATTTGATCCGTACATGGTCTACCACGATATAGGATTCATCAAGCGGCGCCTTCACATTATATTTGTCCAAACCAAGCCTTGCACGAAGCCTTGAGATCGGAACTCTGCGAAGCGCTCTCTGCTTTTTCACCGGTGCCTCTTCTACCTTCGGCGGCTTCACACCATTTGCGCGAAGCCCGTTCTTATACTCCGTGATCAATGTACGGGGCGCCAATCCCTGATGACAGGAATACATCTCGCACAAACCGCAGGAGCAGCAGAAAAATGTATTTAAAAATGTTCCTACATCCTGTGTGGAACCGCTGGTAGCGGCCCGCATGAAAAGATGCGGCTCGATCGGATGTCCAAGCAGATTTCTCGGGCAGAGATCTGTACACATCTCGCACTGACAACAGGATGCCATTGCTCGTTTCATATTTATCTGTGTATTACCGCGCTTCTTCTGAACCACCTGATGGTCTTCCGGAAGCACGATGATCGCATTCGAAGTCTTTGTGATCAGTTCATACTCACTGACCAGATTTCCGGTCATGGGTCCTCCCATGAGATAAACCGGATCTTCTACCAGCACCTTACCGGCCAGGGCAACTACATCCCGAACAGACATACCCAGCGGTACATATTTGGTGCACGGATATTCCACTTCTCCGGTGATCGTGATAAACTTGTGGGTCACCGGTTTCTTATTGTTTAAAGCCTGATAAATGTTAAATACCGTCTCCACGTTGAACACGGCCACGCCCACCTGAATCGGAATGCTTCCCGCAGGTACGACTTTACCCGTCAACTCATGGATCAGTACCACTTCATCTCCTGCCGGATATACTTCCGGCAGGAGACCAATTTCTATAATAGGAAACGAATGCAGATGTGCACGGACAGCTTCTACCGTCTTTTTATAGGCCTCTTTTACTCCGATAATGATACGGTTACATCCAATGGAAAGCGCCATCTGATATAATGTACTCAAGATCTCATAGGGGTACTTTTCCAGTACCTGTCTATGTAATCGAAGAAGCGGCTCACATTCTGCACAATTCAAAATAATCGTCTTTGCGCGTGCATCAATTTTTCCATAGGAAGGGAATCCGGCACCGCCGGCACCACAAATTCCACTGTCCTTTACTACATCAATTAATTCGTTAATCTCTATCATAATATTACTCCAGTACGATGCAGTTGTTACAAACAACTACTCCAGTTTTACGCCTTCATCAATAATTCCAACAATCGCAGCGTCGATCGGTGTATGTTCCATTCCGCAGCCAATTCTTGCAGCGCTTCCGGTTGCAACCAGAACAACTTCCCCAATACCCGCACCGACATTGTCGATGGCCACCAAACGGTCGCCGGCATGTGCCATGGACTTGATGGGCTCAATAATGAGGAATTTGTTGCCTACTAAATTTTCATTTTTGCGTGTGGAAATCACACTTCCAACAACCTTGCCTATAATCATACGTCTTCACCTTTATTTGATGACTACTGCGTCACCGGTCTTTAATTGTGCGGCATTTGCCTCATCCGTATCAATATGCATCTCTAATGTAAAACTGGGATCCACACGTACTAATACTTCGTCAAATGTTGTTCCGCGCTCATTTGTTGCCACTACAGAAAAAACGTCCTTGTCAACGACACCTGCCGCTTTGGCATCTGACGGTGACATATGAATATGTCTCTTTGCAACAATACAGCCTTCTTTCAAATATAATGCGCCCTTCGGTCCCACCAAAGCAATGGGTGCAGAGCCGGCAATATCACCGGAATTACGAACAACCGGTGCCACGCCTAACGTTCTGGCATCTGTCATAGAGATCTCCACCTGAGAGGAACTTCTGACAGGTCCTAAAATACGAACATTCTCAATCGCACGGAGTTTTGTTCCCACGATCGTTACCTGCTCATTGGAAGCAAACTGTCCGCCCATCAGTTCTTTTTTCTTTGTCAACTGATAACCCGGTCCGAATAAGATTTCTACATGCTCCTGTGTCAAATGCACATGACGTGCAGACACGCCGATCGGAACCATATATCCTCCCTTGTTTCCGATGGAAGATGTATCATCATCCTTTAATACTTCCATAACAAGTTTTGTGATCAGTTCAATTTTCTTCTCGTCCATACTCACAAACGCTCCTGTTAATCTCAGACACCGGGTGCTTTTCAAGCACCCGATATCTGTCTGTTGTTTTTACTATACAGTGGGAAGGATCTTCTCAACATCCGTATGAGGTCTGGGAATTACATGTGTAGCAACTAACTCACCAAGTTTTGCTGCGTTAGCTCCACCAGCCTCAACAGCTGACTTCACTGCTCCTACATCTCCGCGAACCATGATAGTTACTAATCCGGATCCGATCTTCTCGGTTCCAACTAAGATAACATTTGCAGCTTTACACATAGAATCTGCTGCTTCAATAGCTGCTGTAAGTCCTCTGGTCTCAACCATTCCTAATGCTTCCTGTGCCATTTTTCTTACCTCCATCTTCTTTTCTTCGACAGGCGCTGCTGTCGGGGTTTCCTTTGCTGCTGAACGAGTTGTACGCTTTGCAGCAGTCGTCTTTTTCTCAGCCATCAATCTTCACCTCTCGTAACTGTTCCATGCATTCACAGTTCCGATGCAGCTCATCAGTTACTTTCATCCTTCTTTTTTGGTGCTGCTTTCACGGGCTCCTTCGGTTTCATCCGGCTCGCTGACAGTTCCACGAGACGGATCACTTCCTCATGAGGTCTTGCGATAACAGTATAATTGACAGGTTTTTTAATTCCATTAGCTGCCGCGGCTTCCACTGCCTGTCTCACGGCAGACACATCGCCTTGCACAATGATCGTCACAAGACGTCCACCCAGCTTGCGCTCCCAAGTCACAAATTCCACATCTGCAGTTTTACACATGATATCCAGTGCCGTTGTTGCAGCAGTGACACCTGTGATCTCTAATAATCCTAGTGACTTCATAAGCACTCCTTTTTAAGTGTCGATGCAAGTTACACTATTTAACAGTCGGTAAAATCTTCTCAACGTCTGTATGAGGTCTGGGAATTACATGAACTGCTACTAACTCACCAAGTTTTGCAGCTGCTGCTCCGCCAGTCTCAGTTGCAGCCTTAACTGCTCCTACATCTCCACGAACCATAACTGTTACTAATCCTGATCCGATCTTCTCGGTTCCGATTAAAACTACCTCTGCAGCCTTAACCATTGCATCTGCAGCCTCGATTGCTGCTGTAAGTCCTCTGGTTTCAACCATTCCTAATGCTTCCTGTGCCATTTTAAATATCCTCCTGATTTTTATTCGTATGCTTAGTTTTTATCAAAGGCGTTTAAGCCAAACATCATCTGTGTTCCCTCATCCGGTCCGGAAATGATATATCTTGATACCATACCGGTTGACCGCTCCGCAACTTCCTGTGCCGCATCAACTGCTGCCGTTACATCCTCAACAGAACCGCGGAACTTCACGCAAATGATAAGGGGTACGGGAAGTGCATCTGCATTCGCCGGTTTGTTACGATCAAAGGTCTCCAAGGTTACGTTAGCGGCTTTACAACCGGCATCCGCTGCCTCAAAAGCAGTTACCAGACCAAAGACCTCTATAATACCACAAGCCTGTGCCATATGCTACCTCCAACTTATTTATTCACAATGGCGATCTTAAGACCCTTCATTGCAAGATTTGTCTCGAGTGCCTCATTGATCTCCTCAAGCGGGAACTTGTGAGTGATCAGATCCTTCATCGGAAGACCGATCGCCTGTGCTCTCTTTAAGAAATCAAATGTTGTTACGTAATCTCTTAATGTATATACCCAAGAACCAACTAATGTGATCTCCTTTGCGCAAAGGTCAAAGTGCGGATTGATGGTCGCATCTCCACCATTGATGAAGAAGCCTAACTCACAAAGACCGCCGCCATTACGGATCATCTTATAGATATTTGCATGTGCCTTCGGATTACCGGTACACTGGAATGCGAAATCTGCCAAATGTCCGTCGAACACTGTCTCTACTGCGCCTGCAAGTTCTTCCACACCTTTGTAGTTCATGAAGTTTACAGACTTCTCTGCACCCATCTTTTTAGCGAACTCAAGTCTCTGCTCGTTTCCGTCTACCGCACAGATATTCTCGATACCCATGGTGCGAAGAACTGCGATACAGATCAGACCGATCGGTCCACAGCCCTGTACAACCACGCGGCTGTTGAAACGTAAGATACCGGTTGTCTTTGCACGCTCTACTGCATGGATCAATACTGCGCAGGGCTCGATCAGGATTCTGGAATCCAGATCCAGATCACTTACGTTAAAGAATGTAGATCCGAGTGCTCCGCGGATCACGATGTAATCTGCGAACCATCCGTTCAGATGACAATCATCGTCGGGAAGAAGTCCGTATACATCTGCACCGCCTACGTTCTGCTTGTTCAGATCATACATGGTAATGTCCGGATTATCCTTGAAAATCATACAGGTAACGATCTTGTCGCCAACCTTTACTTCTTTTCCTGCGGAATCCTTCTTTACGTTCTTTCCAAGTTTTACGATCTCACCGGTTCCCTCATGTCCTAATGCAACG
>CAMBUC010000111.1 GCA_945871045.1 uncultured bacterium | reverse complement strand
CCGAATTATCTGTACTCGCCGCCCATGATGGCCTCATAGACACGCTCCGCAGAACGATTATCACAGTTTCCGATGACATCCTCCATACCAAGCACCCCCAATGTCGCTACGGCAATGATACGCAGGGACTCCTGTTTGTTGTAATCGCTTGCACAAAACAACAGGGAACGGGTCATATTCAATCCCACAAAAGATGCCAGTTCCGTATAATTTTCATAGCCGTACGCCTGCCGGAGCAGTTCCAGGCCGCGGGACTCCTCAAAGGATCCCGGCTGCTCCTTCTCCATGGCATCCTTCAGCCGTGCGAGATCGCCCTTTTCTGTAAAATATTTTTCGACACTTGCCTTATCGTTGGCATAGTTCCGTACCATGTTGATAAATTTTCCGGCTTCCGTCACCACCGTTCCAAGGATATCCTCATAATCGGCAAAAGCGATGCCAAGGGTGCGTCCGATGATCGAGGAAACAGAATCGATCAATGCATCGGTCTGGCGCTCGCCGGCTTTCGTCTTTGCCTGTCCCTGCAGCAGCACATTCCGTTCTTTTGCCTGCCGGCTTCGCTGCTGCTGTGCTTCGGTCTGACGCTGTGCCGCCTCCTCCATACGGGTTTCGTCCATCGCCTCTTCCTTTGCCGCATTTTTTTCTGCCTGATGCAGTTTCAGTTTGTTGTGGATCGCTTCCACCACGTCTACGCCGTCCGATACATAACCCATAACCGTTGAAAACGTCTCCACATGCTCGCCGACCGCACCGATACGTTCCCGGAATTCTTCCGAAAAGATCCGGTATTTCTCCACATTTTCCCCGATGGTACCATTCACCAGTTCGGACACGGTGTCCACCTTCTCTGTAAAGGCTGCTACTTTTCCGTCTTCTTCCTCTTCCTCAAACATCGCATACTGCGCCAGCGCATTGTTCACATTGACGGGCACTGCTGCGCGAAGGACCATCACTAACGGCCCCGGCAGCTGATCCTTCACATGTTCTGCCGTGCGCCTTCCAAAATATCTGGTCAGACGGTTGCCTGCGCTGTGCAGGTTGCGCCGCATGTATGCGGACTCAAATTGAAATTGTCCGGTCTGGGACAGATCCCCCTGGGAAACATACAGTTCCCGGTCTCCGGCATAGATCTCACTCTCATTGGAACACCGATGCACCAACTGCAACGCACGCATCACCAGTTTCCAGTCGACTGCCGTCGTTCTGGATGCAGCAAATAACTGCGATCCGCTGGAAAGATTTTCGGCGAGATTCCCATTCTGAACTTTGGAATAGTCCACCGCATCATTTACCTGCGCGGAAAGCATCCCGCGAAATGCCTCCTCATAGGCGTGCTCGGACAATGCCACTCCCGGCTGTGTACTCTGTGCATTGGCAAAATATTCATCGCACAGTTCATCTCTTCCGGCAGGATCTGCATAGTCACGTTCCATCATACCAAAACGGTTCGCCATGATATGTTCCTTTGAAACATCCAGCACCCATCTGGATCCAAGTGCCCGGACAAACAGCGTCCGGTCTTCCCTGCTCAGCATCCGATAGCCGGTGAGCAGTATCGTCTGTCCCTCTTTTTGTGCCATTTCCTCGAAAAATGCATCAAAGGCCTCCTCGGTATCCACCTTTGTTCCTGTTGTCTGATGACGGTTGTACGCCTCCTTTGCCTTCTCATTTTTCCCCTGAAGGATCAGTTTCGGCGCCTGCTTCATGGCATTCAGACGGGTCTGTGCCCGGTTCATCTCATCCACCAGATCCAGCGCCCGTTCCAAAAGCTTCCAGTCTACCACGGTTTTCCGTTTCAGTGCACCGTCGGCAAAATCCCTGGAGGTGAGCACATTCCGCACCATCGGAATGTCATTGCGCAGCTGATAACTGAACAGTGTGTTCATCGCCTGCTGCAAATGTACAGATGTCAGCGATCCCTCGTTGATGTCTGTTCCCTTCTCTGCCCGTTCCAGCATCGCCATTCGTTTTCCTTCATTGACAAACGGCGTCACCTCACCGTTGGCACGCCCCCACACGCCAACGGTAGTAGAATAATCGATGACGGTCCGGTCCTGAAGTATCTGTACCAGCCGCCAGGCAGCGGTTTTGTTGCTCTGCATGGTCTGGAGCCGTTTCTTTAATTTCTGCTCCTGCTCGCCGTCCAGCTGCGCCAGTTGTTCAAAAAAGTTCTCTATGGATGGAATCAGTTCCGATGCCTTTTGTGTCTTTGCAAGAGCGTCCGGAGGTGCCGCGCTGTTTGCCGCTTCGATGAGGCTCTTAGCATCACGCAGACGCGTATAATCCGGCTCATACTGCTCCTGCCGGCTGTTTTCCACCATTTGGGTAAACAGTATCGCCTCTTCAAAAACATGCGAATTCAGCTGCTGGTCGGTCTCCTTCAGCCGTTCCAATGCCTTTGCGTAGTCGATCTGCGGCTCAAACTGATCATGATGGATATAGCGCTGCACCTGTCCATTGATGGCCGCCAGTTCGCCCCGCTCATCCGCTTCCTGCCGAAACAGCTGATAGCCCCGCAGTTCCGACACCGCGGTATGCATTCCGGGCACATTCAGCGCCAAAGCAAAGACCTTGCGCTGCTGCATATTTAACGCATTGTATTTCTGTTTCGCATCCTTTGTAAGCAGTTCTCCAAGCGCCTCCTCGAATTGTTTCCGGGTCAAAAACGTATCCGTCAGTTGTTCCTCCGCAGTCAGATCGTCACTTCCCATTGATCCAAACAACTGCCCCTTCGTCTGAGACAGATACAGGCGTGCCTTTTCATCCTGAAGCAGTGTGGCTATCTCGGTGGAAAACTCTTCGGTACTTCGCGTTTTCTCATCCATCAAATCTTCCCGGAAATAAGCCAAAAGTCCCAGTGTGAGCGCCTGCTGCTGCGCGGGCTTCTCACTGTAGGCCTTCGCCGCCTTCTCACAGAGGGGTTCGATCTGATCCATCCGCACCACATAACGGCTTCTGCGTGACACAAATTCCCGCAGTTGTTCTTCCGGCATGGAGTAAACAGCCACTTGCACTGCCTGTAACAGTTCTTCCTTCTCTTTGGATGCCACCTGCCCCTTCACCGCAAGCGCACGCACTTCGGAAAGCATGTTTTGTGCAGCCGCAAAGGATAAAAATCCTCCTTCGATCCGGGCATCCTCGTCTGACTGAAGTTGCTGTTTTTCCTGACAGTACAGATAAGTGAAAAACGACTCCAGCATCTGCGCCGACATCCGCCCATGTTTTCTTCCAAATTCCTCGGATGAGATCCGTTCATAGATCCTCGCAAGGCGATCCGCTTCCTCCTGAATCTGCGCCTTTTTCATGTTACTGTCACCGGCAAGCACACGCTCCGTCAAAAGATCCGTGAGAACCCTTGGCATCTGCTCCATTTGATCCCCGAGGGCTGCTTCCACCTGTTTTTTCGCTTTCTGCACAGCAGCCACGCCGGGCACCGGCTGTCCGTCCTTCTGATAGGTCATAAGAACCGGTGTCAGACATTCCCTGCCATGTTTCATGGACTGTAGGATCGCGCGGTCTTTCGCATCCACCTCTTTCCCCTTTTGCTTTTTCATCTCCACCTGAAGCAAAACAGATCTTTGGCTCTCCAGGACACGCTCTGCACGCTCCGTATCCCGGCGCGTCTCCTCTGTCTGTCTGCGGTATGCTTCCAGGCGCTCAGGAAGTTTTGCCGAAAACTCCTCATCCGGCTCCATTGCAATAGAACTTAACAAAAACCTTTCGATGGATGCATAATCTTTTCGATCACCAACTGCCTTTTTTAAACTGGCTTCATTTGCACTGATACGCACACGATATTCCTCACTCACACGTTTCCATTCCATGCGGTTCGCCAGAAGCATACTGCCGTACTTCTGATCCAGCAGAATCGAGATCAGATACGGTGCAAGATCCTCCTGCTGGTTCACAATATCCCGGAAGGTACTTGAGATCGAATGTTTTCCTATGACATAATCACTGATCCTTGCATAATACTTGGAAAAGGTATCCTTCCACCCGGCTTTGGGAATAGATCCCATTATCATTGCAGGGCCGTATTCCAACACGGCCTGCTTTGTAAAACCACTTTCTATGCCATAACTCTTGCCAAGCAGTTTCATCGGTTCCAGCAGCCGCGCATCCAGTTTCTGCAAAAACGCTCCAAAGGCCGCATCCGGCAGAAGTGTCAGCGCCTCAAAAATGCCTGTATCCTCTGCCATCAGGGGGATCAGCTGCTGATACAGACCGCCGTGCAGTTCCTGAATCTGTTCCAGACGGTTTTTGTAACGCGCTACCGTCTCCCGGGCCTCTTTTTGCATCGCCGTTTCGGTCGTTGACTTTTTCCGTGTCTTTGCGTCAATGCCCAGATACTCGTCCAAAGCATCCAGAAGCGCCTCAAAACTTTCCACTCCGTACCTCGCCAGATTTCGTTCTTTCCGTGCCCCCGCATCCTGATCCAGATCCTCCAGACCTGCCAATGCCTCCCGCACCGTTTCTGCTATCTTATAATCGCCGAACCTGCGCACCACCTGGTCATGACGTTTTCTGTACCGTGCTATTTTTTCCGTCAGCGACTGTTCATACACCTCTCGTTTATCTGCTGTAAAAGAACGTCGGAAAAATTCATCTTGCAGGAAGAGATCCGCATACTCGCCGGCTACCAGTTCCAAACCACATCCGCCCTCGGCATTGATCAGTTTTTTGAGTTCCCGGAAAGACTCCCTTTTTTCGCCGCTACTTGTCTTGATCGAATCTTCGATCCGCTCATTGACCTCGTCTAAGATTGCTTTACTTGTCAGATTGTCATTCCCGCTGAGAATCGTTATCCGCACCTGAAAAGCGCCATAAAGCCCCAGTTCCTTCATCTGCGCAATGGCCTTCGCCGCATTCGCAAAACGTCTGGTTCGCGAGACACTCCGCGGTTCTTTGTTGATGGATGTATTCGCCACCACATCCAGATAACGGAACCGGATTTCCCCATGGGGCTTGTCGGAATAGCCAAACAGCACATTCCGCCGCTGTTTTTCCAGTTCCTGCTTCGTTTCATACCGCTCCAGTTCCTTCTGCATGGCTGCAAGAAAATTGTTCTCTTTGATCGATCCATCCAACATTCCGGGCAGCAGCGCAGTACGGATCTTCCGCTCCATCGGGCAGTGGATCATGGACCAGTCCAAAAGCGCCCCTCCCAGATTCGCCCGAAGCATTGTCAGAAAGTCCGCAAATTCATGATATTGCAGCTGATCCAGATCCTTGATGCAGCGAACATCTGTCAGATAGTCCCCACGAAACTTCTGCTCTGCCAAGCCTTTCTCCAGACTGTCCAACAGTTCCGTTTCATAGCCTGCGAACACCCCGTCAAACCCATCCCAGGAACAGAATGCCTTTCCCTTCAACTGTTCACTGAACAGATACGGATCTTCCTGTTTTTCATTTAACTGATGCGCCTGAAGCAAATACGTTTCTGCCGTCAACCCCTCTGCCTCCTGAAAAATCTCCGGTGCATATTCACTGATATAGGTCAGAAACCAGTCAATCTTTGTACTGATCTGACGGGCAGATCCGTTTAATAAGATGGCTCCCTCCGTTTCCAAAAATGCTTTTTTCGCCGGCGCACGCAGTTTCTCAACCAGCGTCTCCGAAATCCGCTGCTCCAGCATCTTCAGGTTCGCCTGCACCTGTTCCCGAAGCAACGCAGTCTTCTCTACGAACTGTTCCAGAGGATCTCCTGTCATATATGTTTGCATCTGTGCATTCTGATAGACATTGGGAATCTGTGAAAATACTTCATCCGTTTTCAGATAGTCATAGTATTCCCCGTAAACCCTATGTTCCTGCGTCATCTGCTGTATTTCTTTCCCCAGCAGTTCCGCCAGTTCTTCTTTCGTAAACTGCTTCGTGAGCAGATCATCCCCCAGACGGGCAGTGAGATTTTCTTTCAACGACTCCTGCAACCGGGGTAGCTGATAGACGCCGCCGATCTGCAGCACCTGACGCGCGATGAGGTTGACATTCGCCTGCATACATTCCTGCATACGCTGTATCCTGTACGCTACTTCCTCCACGGACAGGTGATCTAATTGATCTTCGCCGATCAAACGAATGACCCTTTGTGCCTGATCTTCCATGAGCCATTGTTCCGGAGCCTTTCCGTTTACGCCGATTCCCTTTTGGATATACCGCAGATTCGCCGCTTTTGTCTGCTCTGCTGCGATCCTTGCACGTTCCGCTTCCTCTTTTTTGATCGCCCGCGCTTTTCTCTGATTTTTAAATTCCTCACCGGCACACATGGCGCCCACTGCCATAGAGGAGGCCGATGCGATTCCGTAAAGTTTTGCCAGCGTCTTCAGATTCACGGCATCCTTTGGCATCACATTGACCAACTCGAACAACTGCGCTGCCACGTTATGAAAAAGGAGCAGGTATGCACTCTCGGGATAATCCGTGTCCATATACTGCATTGTCACCGAATCCTGTACTACGATGCCTGTTTTTTCATATTCTTCCCGCAGTTCAAGCATCTGTTCCGTCGTGGCGTCAGCCGCTTTGATGATCTGTAGTTTCTCAAACAACCGGCATAACGACAGGATCTTTGGATTTTTTTCCCTCTGATCCGCAAAGAGATGTTCCACTTCTACTTTGTCAATGCTTGCCTCCATATGCGTGGACACAGTATGTACCTGCTGGGGTTTTTCCTTGCTGAATGCATCGGTCAATCGCTTGATATAGGCATCCGAAGGCAGAAAGAAGTTCTGGTATTCCGCCCTTTTTTGCAGCAGGTCTGTACGCATATCCTCCAACTGCTCCTCTACCGCCCTGCGCCCCAGTTTTCCGGCTTCCTCCGACACCCGCTTCATTTCCTGTTCCAGTACACAGCATTTTTCGGGCAGTTCCGTGATCTGATGCAGGATCGTAGGCTTCTGCTGCATCTGCTGCATGGGCTGCTGCCTTTGTAACGCCCTATTCTGTTCCTCTTCGATCTGCTTCGACCGCAGGATCTGTGCCTGTGTTTGTTTCTCTAACATTGCTTTGCTTTCATCCATTGCACGCTCCCCCTATCTGTCACTCATCGGTAG
>CAMBUC010000110.1 GCA_945871045.1 uncultured bacterium | reverse complement strand
CCTCCTTTGTCAGATAGCAAGCCGTTCAGACGCATATAACGATCCGAAAAAGCGTCTACACTTCATCCGGCAGCGGATTGATCACCTTTTTCACCGTCAGCACCAGACAAATGGTGGAGATCAGGCAGGACATCAGTTCTGCAATCGGAAAACTCCACCAGATCAGATCAAGCCCTCCGAGTTTTGCCAGAATATACGCCGTTGGAAGTAAAACTACCAACTGTCTTGCTACAGATACATACAAACTGTACATTCCGTTTCCAACCGCCTGAAAGACAGAGCCTGCAACAATGCAGAACCATGCGATCAAGTAATGAAACGCAATAATACGAAGGGCCCGTGTACCGATGGCAAGCATATTCTCAGAAGCATCGAACATTAACAATAATGTTTCCGGAACAGTCTCAAATACGATAAATCCTGCAAACAGGAAACAAAATGCAATGAGCATTCCCCACTTGATCGTCCGGATCATACGCCGTTTATTCCGCGCTCCGTAATTGAATGCAACAATCGGGATGATACCGTTATTCAGACCGAACACCGGCATAAAGAAGAAACTCTGCAATTTGAAATAGACACCAAATACAGCCGCTGCCGTTGATGAAAGTCCCACCAGAATCAGATTCATGCCATAAGTCATTACCGAACCGATGGACTGCATGATGATAGAAGGAAATCCTACTTTATAGATCGTGGCGATGATCTTTCCATCCGGCCGAAAGCCTTTTAAACTTAATGTGATATCCGAATTTTTCTTCAGATTATAGATTAGGGCAACAACGCCTCCTGCGATCTGTCCGATCACCGTTGCTACGGCTGCGCCTGCAACGCCCATCTTCGGAAGCCCAAACCAGCCAAAGATCAGGATTGGATCTAAAACAATATTGATGATGGCACCGGTCAATTGTGACACCATGGAAAAAAAGGTCCTTCCCGTCGCCTGTAAAAGCCGCTCAAATATAAACTGCGTATACAGACCAAATGAGGCAACCATAACGATGGTCAGATACTGAACACCCATCTCCATGATCTCTATGGGTGCATCCTTAATCTGGCTGGCATAAAAAGGCCGAACCGCAAGGATTCCGATCACCGCCGACAGCAGATAACTGAGAAAATACAGAAAAATACCGTTCATGGCAGTTCGGTTTGCTTTCTCATAATCCTTTTCACCTAGGGATTTCGATAACAAAGAATTCACGCCTACACCGGTTCCTGCGCCGATGGCAATCAATAAGGTCTGCAACGGAAATGCCAGCGAAACTGCAGTCAATGCGTTTTCTCCTATACGGGATACAAAAATACTGTCCACCACGTTGTACATCGCCTGTACCAACATCGAGATCATCATGGGCAGAGACATACTAAAAAGAAGTCTTCCCTCAGGCATCGTTCCCATTTTATTTTCCTGTTTTACTTGTTCCAAACTGTCTCCTCCTTCTTTACCACAGTGTCAACGGCAGACCTTCGTCAGATCTGCCGTTTTGCCGTGTTCTTTTGCATATTTCATTTTTCTCAACAATTTTTAACACTAACACAGTCGGATATTTATGTCAAGATTTTCTCTATCACTTCCCGAACTGCCGTAACAAAATCCACAAGAAATGTCACAGTTTCCTCCGGCACAAGTGCAGTTTCCTCTTTTCGTTCCGCCTCCAGCACAAGTACCGTTTCCTCCTCATCTTTCCAGTAGGCCCGTGTGATCTTACCGGCATCACAGAGCGGGTTTACCAGTTCCCGCAGTTTCTCGACCGGAGTTTCCTTTACCGGAAACTCTACATCCGCCAGAAGTAAAAATGGGGTATCCTCCGCATCTACATCCACATAATAGCGCACAACTGCCATCGGGAACTGTTTTTTCTCACCAATGGGCAGCTGTACCACCGGCATCTCCCCGGGCATCACATGCAGATAGGAGATCATTCCCTCCTGTGCAAGACCCTCCGTCAGCGTCTGGAAACGCACCAGCGCTTCACCAAATCCGACGGGTTCTACGGAGACCTGATCCGCATACAACGGTTTGGAACAGGTATAGACGGTCGTCCGTTGGATCTTCGCACCGCTTAACAGTTTTTCTGCCAATAACCTGCCCTGATAAGTAGCCGCCGTAATCGTCAGGACGCGATACTGGGGAAATGATTCCTGGGCAATCTGAAGGATCTGCTTTACCAGATAGATCAGCGCTTTTGCATGCGTCTGATTTTGTACATAGGCAGCGTGCAGATGGAGCGCTCCATCTACATCCGAGCATACGACGAATGCCACGACCTGATGTTTCTGTACATAGGCCAGTGTCAGTTCCGGAATCACCACCCCCGGCGCAAAAGACCGGTCCAAAATTCGTGGGATCTCATTGCCTAATCTTTCACGGTAGTCCGTGCCGACGAGAAACGGCAGATCATCAAAGGATCTCATTTTTTTGATGTGCTCCTGCCCCGGTTTTGGCAGACTTGCCACTTGGCTGTCTTCCAGACTCTCCATAGGAATCGTCATCACCGTGTTTTCTTCAGAAGGCATACCATAACCGTTTTGCAGAAAAAATCGCGTCTGCTCCTCTGCTTCCTCAGGTGCCGCATCGGACACCTCATAAGTCAGCGTGATTCCCCCGGCGCCACATGCCTGCGCCTGCTGCTGCGCTGCTGTTAAGAGCAGGGCGCCAATCCCCTGCCTGCGGTACTCCTTTTTCACATAGATGGAGGGAATCAAAAATCCCTGCTCCGGATCATTGCAAAACAGCACTGCACCACACACCTCTTCTCGTTCCTCTCCGGTGTCCTTCACTGCCAGCAGAAGTCCCGCTTCATCGGATGCCAGCATCCCTCTGGCTTCCGGCGCCACCAAAGGGAGTAACTCACTATATGATTCTTTTCCTGCCATTTTCACAGACATATGTTCCATTCTTCCACCCTCCGATTTCCTGCCATTTTACGCTGTCACTGCCTGATTGCTGTTATAATAGATGGTTCTAGCATTTTTTACAAAATCGTTCAGTTCGAGAAAAAAGGTACCCTGCTCCTTTTGCCGGAAGATATTTCCCAAGGGCCCGTGACCATATTGGACTTTCTCATATACCGTCTTCTCCCCGGGCTTTGTACACTTTACATAGCCGGTATCCCCTGTTCTCCAGGGATTACGCATTTCGATAAATTTCTTGCCGTCCATCTCCTTGACACCCACAATGGCATAGGCATGGCCGCCTACCATTCCGCCTTCCATGCGCTCACCATTTAGTCCCGATTTTGAACCAGTCGGGAAACTTACCGTACCAACATTTATCGGAATATGATTGCGCAATGCATCCTCTATGGCTTTATACTCCTTATTTGCAGCCTCTGTATACTTCCCGGACATCGAATCATACTGAACCTTGAGCCTATCGGCTTCCACCTCCTGTTCTATGTATTCCGGAAGTTTTTCCCGGAGTTCCTGCACGATCTGCTCCAGTGTTTCTTTATTCAGGTGATATTTTTTCATTTGTTCTTTTGGATTCTCCATCCAATTCTCAATCTTACAGAAATGACTCACAAGATCCGATACATGTACGCGATATAACTTGGAATCATACAGTTTTTGCAATTTGTTCATGGAATAATCTTGAAATATATGATCCAGCACAAACGCTAGGAGCCTGTCGTGATTTTCCATATACGGAACCATAATTTCAAGCATCCCATTTTTCACAGAGTCGATTACTGTTTTGGTCACGTTATCTTTTTTGTTCCAATACATGTCACCTATCAAGTGATCCTGTCTGGCAATTCCGGTAAAGGTCTGTAAAAAATCCGAACTTTGGCCTCCCTCAATGTTCTTATAACTGCGGCGATAGTTCTCCATATATTCCCTTTGTTTTTTCGCCAGCAAATAATTGACCTCTTCCGGCAAAAGTTTCGGATTATCCTGTTTTTCCAAGATTTTTCTTTCGTTATTCAAAAATTTATTCATGGCAGCCTGATCCTTCGCCGAATCCGGTTGCCTGCTTTTCCGGTTGTGCAGCCCGGAGGCGGCATATGCCCGTTCGATCATCGACACCCATAACGAATTGGCAGCATAGAAATCCGCTCCCATGACCCGGGGCACCTTTTTATCTACCGTCACATAGATCGGAACTGCCTCCGGCTCCTCCAGATCAGCAAGTTTATTATACAAGTTTGTTACCTCCTGATACAAGGGATTGTCCGAATCCAGCAGACTGTCAGCCAGCAGCGAATAGCCCTTCTTCAAAGCCTCGGTCGCATCATTTTTTTCTGCATTTTCCTTTCGCACTGCATCAACGATCTTTTCAACAAACTCAGGATTTTGCGCCAACCGTTCCGCCAGCCTGCAAAGCGCCGGCACATTGTCCAAAGTTAAGGACCCCATTCTGTTCATAAAACTCCTGGCTTTCTTCTCTAACTCCTCCATTTTCGTCTGAACGTCCGCCTCACCTTCATGTTTAAAGAAATATTGAGTCCCCACCGCGATTGACTTATTTACGGTGTCGGTATAAATGTTGCTGACTGCAGGTGCAAATTTTATATCCTCCAGAAGGTCATTACTCAAAGAAGTTAACAGTTTTAAGATCAGGGTCTCTGTATTCATAGTCTGGAGTTCTGATGCCTGAGAATCCGCAAGCATGCCTTTCTCTTTTTCCGGCAATTCATCCGTATGGTCGTATCCCTTCTTGAAAAAACGTACGGTGACATGGCCCTTTCCGTCATCCCACATGCTCTGCTTAATAAGCGCCGGATGATCCTTGGCAAGAGACGCAAGCCCGGACAACAGATAACAATCTCCCAGACCTCTTTGCCACACATCTCCGACTGTCGGTTCGTGGGGAAACAGACACTCCTTGGAAGCATCATGGTCATAGGAAAGCGAACTCATAGACGTATTCTTTGCCAGTTTTTTCCCCGCATCCTGTGTATACCGAAACTCCTTCTCTTGCGGCACCTGAAGGGAACCGTTGGTAATCGTATCAAAGTACAACTGATACATATTGATCCGCTCCAATCCCATCTGATGCGCCGCATCCAGATTCGGTTGTTCCTGATAGCGCTTCTGGTAATCCCGTATGGCATTGGTCACTTCCATGAAGGCACTCTGCTGGTCATCATAACTGCCTCCGGTCTGCAAGCACTTCACATATCCGGCGATCTTCTTTAAAACATTGTGAAACCCCTTGTGATATGTTTTTCTCATATCTTCTTCCACTTTACGCTGGAGTTCCTGGGTAAACGCCTGACTGCGCTCTTCCGAAAAATGATCATTCACTTCTTTCTCTGTGACGCCAAAGGCTTTTTCTCTTTTCGTACCGGTAAACAATTTCTTTGTCTTTGCCTTGACTCCGGTTTCCGGAACCAAACGCTGTTCCCGGCGCATCCGCTCCTGCCGTTCTCTCTCCTGCTGCGCGGCTAATTGCTCCGGTAACAGTTCCTGCCGCTGTTGCTGTATCGGCTGCTGCTGTTGCTGCATCGGTTGCTGCTGTTGCTGTATCGGTTGCTGCTGCACCATTGTTCCATTTTCTCCACCCATTTGAATCCTCCCATTATCAATGTTATGACAAACTAGTTAGAATCATAGAAAACTTATTTTTTACCTATTATAACCTAAATTGACAGACAAAAAAAAGACATTTTTTCGCAAAAAATGAACCGCTTGCTTTTCCTTTCAGGAACCTGCAAGCGGTGTTTTCCTATGAATTGCATTTCTTGTCTAATCACTGGCATCAACTACCAACAGATGAAGGTTTTCTTTTTTTACAGCATCCCCCAAAGCCAATAGACAAGCCCCAGCAGCCAGCTGGTAAAAATACCGTACAAAATGACCGGTCCACAGATGGTGAAGATTTTGGCGCCGCATCCAAATACGTTTCCCTCGCTGCCTCGAAATTCAATGGCGGGGGCTGCCACACTGTTTGCAAAACCGGTGATGGGCACCAATGCACCGGCACCACCCCATTTTGCAAAGGTGGGATAAATATTGAGTCCCGTCAACAGGACGCTTAACAGGATCAGGATCAGGGTACACCACATGGGCGCCATCTCTTCATCCGCACCCAATGCTTTTGCAGCATTGATGATACCTTGACCGATACAGCAGATCACACCACCTACCACAAATGCCTTAGCCATATTGCCCCAGAGATTGTACGTGGGTGTTACCTTTTTTACATAGTCATTATATTCTTTTTGCTGCCGTTTCTTTTCCGGCGGCAGCGTATCGTTTTTCATCATAGCGCATCTCCCTGTCACAGCCGCATTGCCCGAATATCTTTTCTGCAATGGCAGCTTCTGTTTTTCTTGTCATTTGATGGTATTGTGCCGTGTTTTTGCCATGATTATGCACGTGATTGTTAACTTTTTTCTTTTTCTTCCGATACATATAACATCCGGATAATAAAATAAAAAGGATGAACCAGGGACGGTAGATCGATTTCGAAAAGGGATATTTCGGAATCTTTTTATGGTTCTTTTATTTTGCTTTGTAGGGAAACAATCAGAATAAACAGGTATCCTTCCAAGGGAGTGATCGTTTGATTATTCAAGCCAGTAATATCAGCATGGCGGGAAGAAGGAATTTCTCTTCCCGTTCTGCCTCCTCACAGTCGTTGGTGACTTGGGGAAAGAAATCGTTGTCAATGACAGCCGGCTCTTCATCTGCACAGTCAGAACATGCCATTTATGGCGGCAAACAAGGGGGTAACAGTTTTTCCGATAATCTTCTGGATCGGTTTCAATCCGGGCAAAAAGTGGATCAGCTGCAGCGCATCAAACGCCCGGACCGTCTACAGAATCTGATGAAAATAAGGGAGCAGACGCTGAATTATCTGTTAAACCTTCTGCTGGGAAAAGATGCCCGCACCGGTAGTTCCGCGCTGTCAGATCTGTATGGGGTAAGTCAGCCTTCCGGCGGACAGTATACTGCGGAATTTTATTATGAAGAGCATGAGACAACATCCTTTTCCACAGAGGGAATCGTAAAGACCTCTGACGGACGGGAAATCAATTTTAACGTAGACCTGACGATGAGCAGATCTTTCACACAGTACGCTTCGCAAACCATTGACTTTG
>CAMBUC010000109.1 GCA_945871045.1 uncultured bacterium | reverse complement strand
ATGTCTGCAAAGCAGACGCGCATTCCGCAGCAAGAACGCTGAGGCGTTCTTGAATGACAAGAGAAAAGAAAGGAGGAGCGTTTGAATGATCCAGTTGAATTACCGTGATTCCAAGCCGATCTATGAGCAGATCAGAGAGGGACTGCGAAGGCTTTTGATCACAGGCGTCATTGCAACGGACGAAAAACTGCCAAGTGTGCGGGAACTGGCAAGCGAACTTGCCATTAATCCAAACACGATCCAGCGTGCATACCGGGAATTGGAGACGGAAGGTTATATCTATACAGTCTCCGGTAAAGGAAGTTTTGCCGCAGAGCAATCGGACGTGAATGGAAGGAGGAACGCGGAGTTGCTGAAGGAGTTTGATGGGATCGTAAGAGAGTTGTTATATCTGTCAGAGGATAAGGAGACTCTGATCAGACGTATCGAAGAGATTGCAGGAGGAGGGAAGAAGGAATGATCCGTATTACAGACGTAGTCAAGGATTTCGATGGTTTTCGTGCATTAAATCATCTGAATATGCATGTGCCCAAGGGTGCGATCTACGGATTGGTCGGACCCAATGGAGCCGGAAAGTCCACCATTATCCGTCACATCACCGGCGTGTACAGACAGGATCAGGGAGAAGTTCAGATAGACGGGAAAGCAGTTTACGAAGACCCGGCTGTGAAAGCAAAGTTTGCATATATCCCGGATGATATCTTTTATTTTACGCAGGCGAATGCCATCGACATGATGAAATATTATAAAGGAATTTATCCAAAATTTGATGAGCAGTTGTTTTCTGCGCTGGCAGATTGTTTTCCGGCAGTGGATGTCAGACGAAATATCCGAAGTCTTTCCAAAGGTATGCAAAAGCAGGTGGCATTCTGGTTATCTGTATGCTGTCGGCCGGAACTTCTGATTCTGGATGAGCCGGTGGACGGTCTGGATCCTGTCATGAGAAGACAGATCTGGAGCATCATTATGGGAGATGTGGCAGAGCATGGAACAACGGTTCTTGTTTCTTCCCACAACCTGCGTGAGTTAGAGGATGTGTGTGATCATGTGGGCATTATGAACGAAGGAAAGATACTGATCGAGCGGTCATTATCAGATCTGCAGGGAAGCGTGACAAAAGTGCAGGCGGCTTTTTCGGGAGACATGCCAAAACTTCCGGAGGGTATCGAGGTATTGCATAAGACCATAACCGGCCGTGTGCATACGCTCATCTTAAAGGGTGAGCCCAATGAAGTGAAATCCGAGATGGAAGCAATGCATCCGTTACTTCTTGATATTTTACCGCTGACACTGGAAGAAATCTTTATTTATGAGCTGGGAGGTGTGGATTATGCAGTCAAAGATTTCCTGTTTTAATAAGGCAATATTCAAAAAGAATCTGACACGCTTTTGGCCCTTTGCAGTTTTATATGCCGTGTATCTTTTTATGATACATCCGATGAGCATGTATTTGGAGTTTACAAATTGGTACACGAATCCCGGCGACAGGCAGGCTTGGGAACTGGTGGGGAATCATTTTTCAAACCTGACAGAGCCCTTTAGTGTTTGTGCGGCTGCCATCGTGATAGCGATAGCGGTATTTAGTTATCTCTATCAGAGCCGCAGCGCAAATATGATACATGCATTTCCGGTAACAAGAACAGAATTGTTTGTGACCAACTATCTTTCCGGACTGGTGCTTATGGTGCTTCCACAACTTTTGACGGCGCTTGCCACCAATCTGGTGATCCTTGGAAAGGCAAACCGCATGATCTGGATGGTATGGGCATGGTTTGGCATTACGTTAGGGGAGACACTCTTCTTTTTCAGTTTTGCATGTTTCATCGTGATGTTTACCGGACAGATTCTTGCAGCAGGTCTGTTTTATGTGATCTGGAACTGCTTATACGGAGCTGCTGTTGTCCTCATCAATGTCGTAGGAGATATGATCATTTATGGTATATCCGGATCGCTCATAAATAATCCCGTATGTCCGTTGTTTCCCGTGGCATACATGGTCAGAGAGATTGGATTTTACCGCTATGGAGAATTAAATAACTATCAATTGGATGGGATATCAGTCGTATTGTTATATGCAGCTGCCGGATTGGTCTTTGCAGTTTTGGGTTGGTTCATTTATCAGAAACGCAGGATCGAGTGTGCGGGAGATTTTCTGTCCATGAAGTGGACGGCACCGGTTTTCCGCTGGGGCACAGCGATGATCGTCGGTGTGGCAGGCGCGCTGTGCTGGACCTATCTGACGGGTGAGTATACAAGTACAAACCGGATGGTGACAAGGTTTGTGATCTTTCTGGTAATCTGTTCCTTTGTACTGTTCTTTGTGGCGGAAATGTTTGTTGAAAAAAGTTTCCGGGTACTGAAGAAGCGGATCGCTCTGGAGAATATCTGCTGCGTGGCAGTTCTTTTGGCCGGAGTGGCGCTTTTATGGTTTGATGCCTTTGGAGTGGAGACTTATGTGCCGGAGACCGATCAGATCAAAGTGGTTAGTTTGGGGGGAAACGGCAGTGTGTGTTTTGAGGATACTTCCGATATCGAAGAAGTGCGTGCGCTTCACAAATTGATCATCGGCCAGAGATTCGAGCAAAAAGCACAGGATCAGAGTTATCGCATGGATACGATCAGCCTTTCGGATGTTGCGCAGCCAAAGGCTGCAGACGGACGCTATGAAGATTACATTAACATCACATACGAATTAAAGAACGGAAGAATGGTTCGCCGTTCTTACTGGATCATCACAGAGGATCCTTCCTTTAGAGATATGCTTTGGGCACAGTCTGAATCGTTATTTAATGATACGGAGGCATTGAAGCGCTCCTGTCTGGGTATGAATTACGAAGAATTAAACTGGCAATTAGTAACCGGATATGTATCTTATTCAGTGCCGGATGATACGGGTGAATATCTTTATAATTCTTATCCGCTTTATGGATCAAAAGAACAATTGCAGAAAATATATGATGCGATCGTGGCAGATTTTGACGCAGGCGCCTTTGGGCAGTATGGAAGACCCGACACCGGAAAATTATCCGCATCCGTAAACCTGACACTCTTTACAGAGCGCAAAGGGATTGAAATTTATTATGCAAGTGATGGCGGTCATATGTCCTATTTTGATGGCGAAGACCGGGCAGATGGTACAAATATGTATGTGGATCTGAATATCAATGAAAACTGTACCAATCTGATCGATGCATTGATCGATCTTGGAATCATCACGAGTGCCGATGACCTTTGTGTTCCCGAAGGCGATACAGGTGCGGATTATGAGAAGTATATTCAGTAGGTAGTTACTGGAACGAGGTACGAGTGAACAGTCACAAGATGAAGGGGAAATATGGCGATCATTGCACACTTCAGTAAAATGATTGAACTACAGTAAGAAAGTATGATAAAATACCTTTTGCGATGGGAAACTATCGTAAAAGGTATTTTTTTCGTAGTAAAAAGAATGACAAACAGATTTGAGGCAAAAGGACATGAATAAGACAACACATAAGATCGCCTCGGTAGCACCGGGCAGTATCGCAGAAGAACTGGAACTGGAACCGGGGGATGTGATCTTAGCGATCAACGATCAGGAATTAGAAGATATATTTGACTACCATTATATGGTAGAGGATGAGTATCTGGTGATGCTGGTGGAAAAGCCGGATGGTGAACAGTGGGAACTGGAGATTGAAAAGGAGATGGATGAGGATCTTGGCATTACATTTGAGAATGGACTCATGGATGATTACAAATCTTGTTCCAATAAGTGCATATTCTGCTTTATCGATCAGATGCCGCCGGGAATGCGGGATACGTTGTATTTTAAAGATGATGATTCCAGACTTTCTTTTTTGCAGGGAAATTATGTGACACTTACGAATATGAAGGAAAAGGATATCGACCGGATCATCCGCTACCGCCTGGATCCCATCAATATTTCTGTGCAGACGACGAATCCGGCGCTCCGCTGTGAGATGCTTCACAACCGGTTTGCCGGCGATGCCTTAAAGAAGATCGATACGTTATATGAGGCGGGCATCCGAATGAACGGACAGATCGTACTGTGCAAGGGCGTAAATGATGGCGCTGAATTAGAGCGAAGCATCAAAGATCTTATGAAATACCAGCCTTATATGGAGAGTGTTTCGGTGGTGCCGGTGGGCTTGTCAAAGTTTCGGGAAGGGCTTTACCCATTGGAGCCTTTCACAAAGGAAGACGCCTGCGGGGTGTTGGATCTGATCCATCGCTATCAAAGGATCAGCATGGAAGAACATGATATGCACTTTATTCATGCCAGCGATGAGTGGTATCTTCTGGCAGAGCAGGAACTTCCCGAGGAAGAAAGTTATGATGGCTATCTTCAGTTAGAAAACGGAGTGGGTATGCTTCGACTGCTTCGGGAAGAGTTTTTGGAGGCGCTTGCAGAGGTATCCGGGGATCGGGAACTGAAAAAAGAAGTTTCCATCGCAACCGGGCGGCTGGCAGCACCCTTTTTGGAACAGTTGATGGAGCACTTGAACGAGAAATATCCGAATGTCTGCGTGAACATTTATCCGATCCGAAATGACTTCTTTGGAGAGATGATCACTGTATCCGGGCTTTTAACGGGCCGGGATCTAAAGAACCAGTTGTCGGCGGTGTCCCTTGGTGAAAAATTGCTGCTTCCCTGCAACATGGTGCGCAGTGAGGAGCAGGACTTCCTGGATGATGTGACGGTAAAGGAACTGGAAAAAACTTTACAAGTTCCAATTGTTATTGTAAAATCAAGCGGAAAAGATTTATTGGATGCAATTTTAGGAGAAACGTAATGCCGATTTGAGGCATTCGAAATAGGAGAAATGAGAAATGAGTAAACCGATCGTGGCGATCGTAGGTCGCCCTAACGTAGGAAAATCCACACTGTTCAATGCGCTGGCAGGTTCGCGTATTTCCATCGTACAGGATACTCCGGGTGTTACCCGCGACCGTATTTATGCAGATGTGAGCTGGCTGAATTATAATTTTACGATGATCGACACCGGTGGAATCGAGCCGGACAGCGGCGATGTGATCCTTTCCCAGATGCGTGAGCAGGCACAGATCGCCATCGATACCGCAGACGTGATCATCTTTATCGTAGATGTCCGCCAGGGTATGCAGGATGCAGATTCCAAGGTGGCAGACATGCTTCGCCGTTCCCATAAACCGGTGCTTTTGGCAGTGAATAAAGTGGACAACTTTGAAAAACTGATGATGGATGTCTACGAGTTTTACAATCTTGGAATGGGAGAACCGATCCCGGTGTCTGCAGCTTCGATGCTTGGAATCGGTGATCTTTTGGATGAAGTGGTCAAACATTTTCCGGACCGCACCGGTGAGGATGAGGAGGATGACCGTCCTAAGATCGCGGTGGTAGGAAAACCGAATGTTGGTAAATCTTCCCTTGTCAACCGTCTGACCGGAGACAACCGTGTGATCGTTTCCGATATCGCAGGAACGACCCGTGATGCCATCGATACACCGGTGAAATATCACGGAAGAGAATATGTATTTATCGATACCGCAGGACTGCGCCGCAAAAATAAGATCAAAGAAGAGATCGAACGCTACAGTATCATCCGTGCGGTAACGGCCGTGGAGCGTGCGGATGTGGTGCTTCTTGTCATTGACGCCACTGAAGGTGTCACCGAGCAGGATGCAAAGATCGCCGGTATCGCCCATGAGCGCGGCAAAGGAATCATCATCATGGTGAACAAGTGGGATGCGGTGGAAAAGGATGACAAGACGATCTACCGTCATACCGAAAAGATCCGCCAGATTCTTAGTTTCTTATCTTATGCGGAGATCATGTTCATCTCTGCAAAGACCGGGCAGCGCGTACAGAATGTGTATGACATGATCGATATGGTCATTGAGAATAATTCCATGCGTATCGCTACCGGTGTGCTCAATGAGATCGTGGCAGAAGCAGTTGCCATGCAGCAGCCGCCGACAGATAAAGGAAAGCGCCTGAAAATTTACTACGTAACGCAGGTATCAGTCAAACCTCCGACCTTTGTGATCTTTGTAAATGACAAAGAACTGGCACATTTTTCCTATGTGCGTTATTTGGAAAACCGCATTCGTGATGCCTTTGGTTTCAGAGGAACATCGCTGAAATTTATTGTCCGTGAGCGGAAGGAGGAGCAGTAGATCGATGTTGGCACGTATTATTTCTATTTTGGTCGGTTATGTTTGTGGGAATTTTCTTACGGGATTTTTCTATGGAAAATCGCAGCATGTGGATCTTCGAAACGTGGGAAGCGGTAATGTCGGAACCACAAATACCTATCGGAATCTTGGACCAAAAGCAGGGATCTTAACACTTTTGGGAGATGTCTTCAAAGTAGTTCTTTCTGTCGTGATTGTGTGGCTTTTTTTCCGTACAAATGCAGATGTAGATGTAAAAGTGTTGGAGTATTACGCAGCGTTTGGAACGATCCTTGGACATAATTTCCCGATCTTTATGAAATTCCATGGCGGGAAGGGAATCGCCTGTACGGGCGGACTGATGGTAGCGGTATGCCCGATCTGTGTACCGATCTGTCTGACGATCTTTCTGGGGACTGTTTTGATCACAAAATACGTATCGTTAGGTTCGATTCTGGTCTGCCTCAGTTTCTTTCTTCAGATTCTGTTTTATGGACAAAAGGGCTGGCTGGGAGTGTCCGGTGCTGTCCTGACAGAAGTATATGTACTGGCGGCCCTTGTCATGATCCTTGGAATTGCAAGACATCACGCAAACATCGGACGATTGCTTCATGGAACAGAGAACAAGTTTTATTTTAAACCGAAAAAACAGGAGTCATAACTATGAGAGAAGAGACGATTAAAATTGTTTATCATACAGATAAGATCGATAAATTGACCTATATTGACGGAAAGTCTGACTGGATCGATCTGCGTGCGGCAGAGGATGTGGAGTTTCATGCTGGAGAGTTTCGATTAGTTAATTTAGGCGTGTCCATGCAGCTTCCCAAAGGTTATGAAGCACATGTAGTACCTCGTAGTTCCACCTTTAAAAATTATGGCCTGATCCAGACAAATTCCTGTGGGATCATTG
>CAMBUC010000108.1 GCA_945871045.1 uncultured bacterium | reverse complement strand
TTCCGGCTGCTTCCATATGCCGGATGGCAGCCTCCTCGGGATGACCGTAACGATTGCGTTTGGCGCAGGATACAACGGAAAGTTTCGGGGAAAGCGCCTGCAGATATCCTTCGGTGTTGGAAAACCGGGAGCCATGATGGGCTGCTTTATAAATATCCACTTGCTGCAGTTTTCCATTACGAAGCAGCCATTCCTCCTGCGTCTTTCCGATGTCTCCGGTCCATAAGGCACTGATCCCGGGATCTTTGTACAGAAAAACAAGGCTTGCACCGTTCTCGTCATAAACAGGTGTCTCTTCCTCCGGTGACAAAAACTGAAGATACGAATCATCGTTATGCAAACGCAAAACATCTCCGCCATTCACTTCAATCACCGGTATCTGATACTGCGAAAGCATCTGAAACAAATACGCCTTTGCATCACTCTCTTCCAGACGTGTTGAGATCACAACCCGGTCGATCGGATACCCTGATTCCAATACCTCATAGAATCCGTTCACATGGTCATCGTCCAAATGGGAAAGGATCCAAGTATCTACCTTTCGGATTCCTTTTGATTTTAAAAATGGTAAGATCCGATAAGTGCCGACGCCTTTTACATCTGAACTTCCACCGTCTACGAAACAGACGATCCCCTGCTCCGTGCGGATCATCGAGGCATCCCCCTGACCAACGTCCAGAAAATCAATCTCAAACCCTTGTTTCGGAACCGCTATAAGAAAAGAAAAAAGTCCAAGGGCTCCCACCAACAAATAGGAGCACACGCGTCCTCCCTCTCCACAACCTACGCTTTTTTCGGATTTCTCATCAGACAAATCTTTTGCTTTTTCTTTTCTTTTTTCCACCAAAAAAAGCAGCACTCCGAACATTGCATAGTACGCAGCGATTTTCCCTATGGACGGCTTTCCACAGATCACTGTCGCAAACGGTAATCCTTCCACAAATCTACACACCCACAGATAAACAGAAAATACGATCTTACATGGCAGGAGAAACACCTTCGCCCATGGCAAAAGGAACGTCCCTGCGACACCGCCCAGAAGGCCAAAACCTAAAGCGATACCCAGATACGGTAATAACAGCAGGTTGAAAAACAGCCCATAGAGCGGTAATTCATAGTAGTAAAAAGCCACCAAAGGGAACGTAAAAAGTTGTAATAGCAAAGACAACAAAACCGGGCGTACCCGGCGATACCATCCCCCGCCGGAATCCTTTTTCGGAAGTACATGTTCTGCTGTTATGACTCCCACTACCGCAAGAAACGAGAACTGAAAACTCACATCCTGCAAAAGAAATGGATTTTCAACCAGAAGCACGATCGCAAGAACCGCCAATGCGGATGCGGTGTCATAGCCGCGCCCCAAACATTGTGCCACCAGAAAAATAAGAAACATTCCGATGGCTCGCTTTGCAGATACCCCCATGCCGATCAATGTGCCGTACAAAAACAGTACCACGGCTGTTCCGATGGCACATCTGACATAGGAGTTCTTTGTTTTTCGCAGGAAGGCATAGATTGCCATTCCGATCATGCTGATATGCATTCCCGAGATCGCCAGTATGTGGCTGATCCCTGCCTTTTGAAACAAAGATCGCACCTCCTCGTCCAACATCGACTTGTCTCCCACCGCCATGGTTGTCAAAATGCCTGCCGTCTGCGGCGGCAGACATGTTTCATAGACGGCACACAAACGGACGCGAAACTGATAGAGTGCTTCTCTCCATGCATAGATGCCGGAAGGCGCACGGATGCATGTGATCGCTTCCGCGTTGATCCGTCCGATCACTTTCTTTGTTTTTTGATATTGCTGTTCGTTGAATTGCCCCTCGTTTCGAGGGGTATGGAACTCATAGATCAGTCCTTTGACTGATAGAACGCAGTCCAGCGGATATCCGCCCTCCTGCGAAGACACAACCACCCGATTTTCAAATCCCGGCAATGCCAGAGTCAGTTGCCAGCGCTCATTTTTTTGTTCTTTGCGGATGAGCGTCCCGCACACCGTAAGCTGCTCTTTGCACAATAACTCCTGTTTTTCCTTCTCAAACAGATCTGCCTGCCTGACATAACAACCAATGCCAAGCACCCCCACTGCCAAAAGCAGCGCTCCTCTTAGGGCACATTCCAAGTATTGTCTTTTACAGATCTGAGGCGTAAGAAGTAAGATTACAAAAATGGTGATCAGCAACAGTTTCTGCCAACCACCATATTCTGCAACTAACATGCCAACGATCAGAGCCAGCGCAAACTGACAGCTTAATCGTTTCTTCCTAAGGATTTTTGCTTTCCTCCTTAATATCGTTTACAATGACTGTTTTGCTGCTATCCACCACGCGCACATAAGACAGATCTTCCTCATAGATGGTACTCAGTGCCATTCCCTCCCGATACACGCCGGACGTGTCTCCGTTTATGGAGATCTGCACTTTATCAATATGCGGCAGCGCTGTCAGGGAATTGACCAGCGAGTAAATCACGATGGGCTCCTGCACATTATAATTCTGGGTGCGGAATCCGTCATCCAGACTGACATAACAGATACGGTCTGCCACCGAAACATTCACCAGAGATGTCTCCGGCGGAATGGATGCGATGGCATCATTCATCTTCGGTCCCGCGATCAAATGCTCGATGACCAGTTTCTCCAGAGAAACATTACTGTTATAGTAAACCCGCTGTGTCTCCAACAGCAGTCCGTCTCCGGATGGATTCGAAAAATACAGATCCAGCGATGCATGCTGGATGGAGTTGATCTGTTCGCCGGGATTGACTACAAAATCGTCTACCGTCATCTCCCCCACTTGATTTCCTTTTGTATCCAGCAGTGGTTCATGATCCACAAAAAATTCCAGGCAATCCACGCCCTCCACCTGTGTCAAGGTCTGTACAAGGGCGAGACGGCACAGCATTTCCTGCACTGCATCCATCATATAATAGGCATCATTAAAATAAACCTTCAGATCGCCGTCATCCTTCAGCAGTGTCTGTGTGACTGTGACGCCCTCCGGGATCGGTCTCACATAGTCCACATCTCCCGAATCTGTTGACAGCACGTCGATCAGTTCCCGCACCAGAATCTCTGTATCGGACAGATTGGCATCCGGTTCATAGCTCATACGGACGATCTTCGTCTGCTCTTTATCCAGATAACTGATGGAAAAGGTCCCCTGGGGCTGTTGCTCTTTCCCGCACCCGCAAAGCACGGCACTGACCAGCATCATCACAGCCATAAAAAAAACTATTTTTTTCCTCATGCCATGCCTCCTAAGCTGTAATATATTTCAGAGGAATTCGCACAGTAAATATCGTGCCCTCTCCCTCGGTAGAAAATGCCTTGATGGCTCCCCGATGCATCAAGATCACGTTTCTGGTGATGGCAAGGCCAAGGCCCGTACCGCCGATCTCACGGGAATGGGATTTATCTACACGATAGAATCGCTCATAAATATGATCCAGCGACTCCTCCGGGATTCCGATTCCGTTATCCTCCACTTTTACATAGAAATACTGATGATCCGCATTCAGTGAAACATGTACCCATCCATCGCTCTTGTCATTATATTTGATGGCATTTTCGATCAGATTGGTGAGGGCCAGCGATAATTTTGTCTCATCGATATCAGCCGTCACCGGTCGGAAACTCTCTAAGACAAGTTCTATATTTTGCTTTTCCGCGATGGGCATCAGGCGTTTCATGATCAGTTCCAGCAGTTCATTCACATTTACCTGACTGACATTCAGGCTGTCTGCTGCCTTGTCCATTTTCACAAGGGACAACAGATCGGTAATGATCTTGTTCTCTCTGTCGATCTCCGATGCGATATCCGACATAAACTCCTGATACAGTTCCACCGGAGCGCCTTCCTGACCGATCAGCGAATCAGCCAGCACCTTCATGGACGTCAGAGGTGTCTTTAACTCATGGGACACGTTGGATACGAACTCCTGCCGGGATTCATCCAACACCTTCATATTCTTCAATAACGCATTGATATCTGCGGAGATCAATTCTGTCTCCGTGAAATCATCGATCATGAGCATATCATCACCATAACCAATCTGAATCTCCTCGATGGACTTTGTCATCTTGCTGAAAGGTCTTGCGATCATGTTCGATACAATAACTGCCAGCACAATGATCAGCATCGTGGCCGAAAGTTGGATGATCAATGCAATATTTTTCATATATCTCAGGGAATCCCGCACGTTATCTGTGGAAACGCTTACCAGAAGCACCCCGAGAATATCCTGTTTTTCCACATCACGGATCGGCAGCGTCAACTGGATATAGCGGTTCACCGGATCATATTTATTGGATTCCTGCCCCTGAAAACTGGTAGCAACTTCCTCGGAAATGATGATCTTTGAGGTATCCAGGTCATACGTATCTTTGATGATATGGAACGTATTATCCACCACTAAGATACGGCCATCGTAAATGTTACCGATCAACTCTAATTTGGAATTGATCACTTCGTTCGTTACATCATCTAAATATCCGTTATTTGCAATCTGATCACAGAGAATTTTCGCCTGACTTAAGATGTCGATACTTCGCTTGTCAACTGCCCTGCCCTCATATCCGCGAAGCAGACCGATGCGCAGGGCAATTCCCGGAAGCATACCAAAGATGACAAATGCAATGACTAAACGAAATCGCAGACTTTTGAAAAAATTACGCAGTTTCTTTTTCGACTTCATCTCACCTGTTCCTTATCCACGATAATAATAACCCACGCCCCATTTGGTATGGACATATTTCGGCTCGCTGGGATTTACCTCGATCTTTTCGCGAAGACGACGAACATGCACATCTACGGTACGCACATCTCCGGGATAATCAGACCCCCACACCAGCGACAGCAGTTTTTCACGGCTGAATACTTTATTCTGATTTGTGACAAACAGTTCCAAAAGTTCAAACTCTCTTGCAGTCAGATTGACTTCCCTGCCAAGGATAAACAATCTGCGGCTTTCCAGATCCAGTTTCAGATCTCCGTTTTCGATGACCTTTGCCTTTGCAGGCTCCGGCTCCTTGGCTCCGGTTCTTCGCATAATGGCCTTAATGCGGGCTTTGACCTCTAAAATATTGAAGGGTTTGGTAATATAATCGTCCGCGCCGTACTCCAGTCCAAGGATCTTGTCCATGTCGTCACCTTTTGCCGTTAACATCACGATCGGTACGTTTGAAAACTCGCGAATGCGCTGACAGACTTCAAAACCGTCCATCTTTGGCAGCATCAGGTCTAAAAGGATCATATCATACGCATTTTCTGTGGCAAGTTTTAATGCTTCCTCACCATCGTATGCACATTCTACTTCCATTCCGTCCTGCTCTAAGGAAAAACGGATTCCCTTTACGATCAGCTTCTCGTCATCTACTACAAGAACTTTTTTTGCCATAATCACACCTCTACACCTTTGGCATCTTCCCTGCCAAACGGCTTTCCTAATCTACTTTTATACAATTCTCCAATTTTGCAAAAACTCCGTCTCCGATACCTTCGACGTTCTTTATATCGTCTATCGTCTGGAATGCGCCGTTTTTCTCTCTGTAAGCAAGAATGCTGCGTGCCTTGGAATCACCGATCCCCGGAAGGGTTTTCAGATCCTCCAGATCCGCCGAATTGATGTTTACAAGACCTTCTTCCCTTGCCTCCTCGGCTTCACTGACAGCCTGCTGTTCTTCCACTGTCGGGATCACGATCATCTGTCCGTCTGACAGCAGTTCTGCCTGATTCACGGCCGCAAGCGCCGCATCTTTTGTCATGCCACCGGCAAGAGCAACTGCCTCATACACCCGGCTGTTCCCATGTAATTCGTAAACTCCCGGCGATTTTACCGCACCGCAGACATACACCGTCAGCACCTGCTCCTCACCCGAAGAAGATGTTCGCCGGGCAGTATGTTCATCCGTTTCCGTGGCCTCTTCTTCCTCTTCCCATGTCCTGTCCGTCTGGGAAATGCCTTCTTCCAAAACCGGCTCCTCTGTAAACACTGAGATCCCGGAGGCAGACTGCCCCTGATTTGCGCACCCATATAAAAGTAACAGCAAAAGACAACTGATCGCTGTCTTTGCTGTCCTCTTTTGATCTTTAAAACATTTATGAATCTTTTGTTGTTTGTGATTCATCCGGATCGCTCCTTTCCTGCATCTGTCCGGCAGGTAAGAGCACTCAAAGCGATATAATCATTTTAGCGGAGAATCATGGATTTTACAACCCTTTGTTATGACAATTTATTAGTTACTGATCACTCGTACCTCGTTCCAGTTCGTCCAGACATTCGGATAATTTTTCGATCATCTCATCTACATGGGATTCTTCCAGAATGAGCGGCGGGACAAAACGGATCACATCACTTCCGGCAGTGATCACGATCAATCCTTTTTCCAATGCCTTTGCTGCTACTTCACCGACTTTTTTGGTACACACAACTCCCTGCATGAGCCCCACGCCTCTGTGGGCGGTCAGACAGTCATATTTCGCAACCAATGCATCTAACTGTTTGGAAAGGTATGCACCGACCGTTTGTACATGGTCGGTGATATTTTCACGTTCCATCATCTCAATCACTTTTGTCACAGCGGCGCCGACAAAGGGATTTCCACCGTAAGTCGTACCGTGATCTCCGGGCATCAGCGAAGAACCCGCCACTTTTTCCGTCATCAGGAAGGCACCCACCGGAACGCCGCAGCCCAGTGCCTTTGCACTCGTCATGATATCGGGCTTCACGCCGTATCCCTGCCATGCAAACATGTGGCCGGTCCGTCCCATGCCACACTGGATCTCATCCAGGATCAGTAAGATATCCTTCTCATCACACAGGGCCCGCACACCTTCGAGAAATTCTTTTGTAGCGGGATAAATGCCGCCTTCTCCCTGTACCGTCTCAAAGATGATGGCGCAGGTTTTGTCGGTGACCTGTCCTTTGACGCTGTCCAGATCATTAAAATCCGCATACTTCACACCGGGCATCAGAGGTTCAAAGGGTTCTCTGTAATGCTCATTTCCGGTGACGGACAATGCGCCGATCGTTCTTCCGTGGAAAGAATGGTTCATGGCGATGATCTCATGTCCGCCATGTCCGT
>CAMBUC010000107.1 GCA_945871045.1 uncultured bacterium | reverse complement strand
AGGGCAAAAAGGAGTAAATCAAAACTATGATAAAAGTATTATTCATCTGCCACGGTAATATCTGCCGTTCAACCATGGCCCAGTCCGTCTTCGCCCACATGGTCAGACAGGCAGGCTTAGAAAACCGATTTGAGATTGATTCGGCTGCAACAAGCCGGGAAGAGATCGGAAACGGTCCACATTATGGAACCAAGAATAAACTAGCAAAGGAAGGAATTCCACTGGTTCCTCATCGGGCCAGACAGTTGACACGTGATGATTATTTATATTATGATTACCTCATTGGCATGGACACGGCGAATATCCGCAATATGACTCGGATCGCCGGGGGCAGTGATCCGCAGGGAAAGATTTATAAACTGCTCACCTTTGCCGGAAAAGGAAATGATGTGGCAGATCCGTGGTATACGGGAGATTTTGATGCGACCTATCGCGATGTCACGGAGGGCTGTGCAGCGTTTCTGGATTACCTGACGGATCAGCGTTTGATCTATTAGGTTGGGACTGTACAAGCATATGAGAGTTGTTTTTGTACAGAAACTAAGAAAGAGGGGAACAAAAGAAAATGAATCAGAAGTTAACATTTTTTAGCCGTGCATTTTTGGCGGGCATCATGATCGGCATCGGAGATGTGATCAATGCGATGTGTGAAAACCGCGTGGTAGGAGCGCTGTTGTTTGGTTTGGGACTTCTTTGTATCTTACATAACGGTTTTTATCTGTATACAGGAAAGATTGGTATCCTGTGGATCGCACCGGATAAGAAGAAAGAAATCGTGAATCTGATCGTAGGTATCATCTGCAATATTTTGGGTGTAATGCTTGTGGTTGAGTTGTATTTGATCGCAAATGCAGATTTTGCCGAAAAAATGACAAATACGGCGCAAACCCTTTCCGCTCAGAGTGCAGCCAGTTGTTTTTTAGGGGCGATCTTCTGTGGTGTACTTATGACAGTTGCAACCGTTTCTTATCGCAGAGAAAATATGATAGCAGAAACAGTGATCACATTGTTTTGTGTGATGGTGTTTATTCTGGCGGGCTTTAAGCACTGCATTGCAAACGCATCCATTCTGTTGTTTTCAAGTTGTAATTATTTGAATTATCTCGCAATGATCGCTGGCAACACGGTTGGATCTTTGTGTTATGGTTACTTGTTCCGGCGTGCGAGGGAGAAGGCATGACAGATCTGGTTGCCTACTATAATAAGTTTAATGAAGAAAAGCGATTGCAGAGCCGCCATGGCCAGGTGGAGTACCACACGACTATGCATTATATTCATCGATTTCTGGATATTTTGCGGCAGGAGAGAAAGCAGGACAAGCCACTGCGTATCATTGATATCGGAGCCGGCACCGGCCGCTATAGTGTGGCGCTTGCTGCAGAAGGCTATGATGTGACTGCGGTGGAACTTGTAAAATACAATCTTGGCATTCTGAAACAGAAGGGCGCAAATGTAAAGGCCTATCAGGGAAACGCACTGAAGTTGAAGCGTTTTGCCGATAACAGTTTTGACCTTGCGCTTTTGTTTGGTCCGATGTATCATCTGCATTCGGATGCGGAGCAGATCCGCGCGCTTTCGGAGGCGAAACGTGTGACAAAGCCCGGCGGGATCATCATGGTGGCATACGTGATGAATGATTACAGTGTGATCAAATATGGTTTTATGGAAGATCATATTGCAGAGCGTGTAAAAACAGGTTCTCTGACAGATGATTTTCAGATCCGTCACGACGAAAACGAGTTATATGATTATGTTCGATTAGAGCAGATCAACGCGTTAAATGAGGCAGTTGGTCTGAAACGCGAGTTGATCATTGCTCCGGACGGGCCGGCGGATTATATCCGACCTGTCCTAAACGCAATGAATGAGGAAACTTTTGAACTGTTTTTACAGTATCAGTTAAAGAATTGCGAGCGGCCGGAACTACTGGGAGCAAGTTCCCACACGGTTGATATTTTAAGAAAATAAGTATATTTACTTTTCCAAAAAATGGTGGTATAGTGACCGAGGACGGTATCCGGACTTCGGAACTGTACCATTTTTTTTGGAGGAATTGAATAATGAAGAACACCGTTTTAACGCTTCGGGGGCAGAAGGAAAGCCAAGACAAGATCACGATGTTGACATGTTACGACTATTCCATGGCAAAACTGATGGACGAAGCGGGAATCAACGTACTGTTGATCGGAGATTCACTTGGACAGGTGATGCTCGGTTATGAGGATACGCTGTCTGTCACTATGGATGATATGATCCATCACACTGCGGCTGTAGCAAGAGGTGCAAAAAATGCGTTTATTCTTGCAGATATGCCGTTTATGTCTTATCAGGCATCTATTTATGATGCAGTTACCAACGCAGGAAGATTGATGAAAGAGGGCCGTGCCAACGGCGTGAAATTAGAAGGCGGAGCCACCGTATGCGAGCAGATTCGCGCAATTGTGGATGCGTCTATTCCCGTGTGCGCACATTTAGGACTGACACCGCAATCCGTGAATGCATTCGGCGGATTTAAAGTACAGGGAAAAACAGCGAAAACTGCGCAGAAACTGATTGACGATGCAAAACGGGTAGAAGAGGCTGGCGCAAGCATGATCGTGCTGGAATGTATTCCGGCGCCGATTGCGGCAAAGATCACGGAGAGCGTTTCTGTTCCTACGATCGGAATCGGAGCCGGGGTCGGTTGTGACGGACAGGTTTTAGTATATCAGGATATGCTTGGGATGTTTTCTGATTATGTTCCGAAATTTGTAAAACACTTTGCGGAGGTAGGGGACATTATGAAATGTGCATTTGCGGATTACACCGCAGAAGTAAAGGCCGGAACTTTCCCTACTGCAGCACAGACCTACGGCATCGCAGATGACGTGCTGGAAAAATTATATTGATCAGTTCAGAGCCAAGGAAATCTACACAACATGCAGGAATCATGTGTACATGAATGACTGCATGTGTGGACATTTCTTTGGCGAGAGCCAAAAATGAACAGAAGGAAAGCTGCGAAGCAGAGATTCTGCGAATTGGCTCTGAACTGATGTGGTTGAAAGGAGAAAAACAATGCAGATCGCAACTACGATAAATGAAGTAAGAACTCTGGTGAAAACATGGAAAAAAGAGGGCATGAGCGTAGGTTTTGTGCCCACAATGGGTTATTTGCACGAAGGACATGGCAGCCTGATCACCCGCGCACGCGAGGAGAACGACAAAGTGGTTGTCAGCATTTTTGTAAACCCGATGCAGTTTGGACCCGGGGAGGATTTGGAGAGTTATCCGAGAGATCTGGCGAAGGACAGCGCATATTGTGAGTCTTTAGGAGCCGATCTGATCTTTCATCCGGAACCGGAAGAAATGTATATGGAGGGATTCTGCTCTTATGTGGATATGTCTGTTTTAACAGAGGAATTATGTGGATTGTCACGCCCGGTACATTTTCGTGGCGTTTGTACGGTAGTAAATAAATTATTTCATATTGTGCAGCCCGACCGTGCATATTTTGGACAAAAAGATGCACAGCAGCTGGCGATTATTAAGCGCATGGTGCAGGATCTGAACATGGATCTGGAGATTATCGGATGCCCCATCGTACGCGAAGAAGATGGGCTTGCAAAGAGTTCCCGCAACACCTATCTTTCAGCAGAGGAGCGCCAGGCGGCGCTGGTACTCTCACAGGCAGTAAAACTCGGACAGGAACTGGTGGCCGCAGGTGAGACCGATGCGAACAAGATCGTCTCTGAGATGCGTGACCTGATCGAAAAAGAACCCCTTGCGCGCATCGACTATGTGAAAGCAGTAGATGGTCTTACGATGCAGCAGATCGATACCGTAAAAGAACCGATGTTAGTTGCGCTTGCAGTTTATATTGGCAAGACGAGACTGATCGATAACTTCATGATTTAAAATGAATCAGAATATTGGCGGAATGAAAAGCCTGCCAATGGGATCATTTTTTGTGGTATAACGATCACATAGCATGCATCCTTAGAGTTGTCCTACAATGTTGTAGTGGAAGAGAAATGGAGATAAAACTATGAACATCGAACTTCTGAAAGGAAAGATCCATCGTGCAACGGTCATTCAGGCAGAACTGGATTACGTGGGCAGTATCACGGTGGATGAGGCGTTATTAGAAGCGTCCGGTATTTTAGAATATGAAAAAGTCCAGATCGTGGATGTGAATAACGGCAGCCGTTTTGAGACATATACGATCGCAGGGGAGCGCGGCAGCGGAATGATCTGTCTGAACGGAGCAGCGGCCCGCTGCGTATCAACCGGTGATAAGATCATCATCATGGCGTATGCGACGATGACACCGGAGGAGGCAAAAAATCATAAGCCGTCCGTTGTATTTGTGGATGATGAAAACCATGTGGCACGTGTTACCAGTTACGAAAAACATGGCAGACTGGAAGACATGCAGGAGGTATAAATGTTAAAAGACAAAACGATTCTTCTGGGTGTGACCGGAAGCATTGCAGCCTATAAGATCGCATCGCTGGCCAGCATGCTTGTGAAACAGCATGCAAAGGTTCATGTGATCATGACCCAAAATGCAACCAATTTCATCAATCCCATCACTTTTGAAACATTGACCGGAAACAAATGTCTGGTAGAGACCTTTGATCGGAATTTTGAGTTTCAGGTAGAACATGTGTCTTTGGCAAAGCAGGCGGATCTCGCGCTGGTTGCGCCGGCAAGTGCCAATGTGATCGGAAAGATGGCGCACGGAATCGCAGATGACATGCTTACGACTACGCTGTTGGCCTGCAAAGCGCCGATCCTTGTTTCGCCGGCGATGAATACAAATATGTACGAGAACCCGATCGTGCAGGATAATCTTCATACATTGGAACATTATGGCATGAAGATCATCACTCCGGCATCCGGATATCTTGCCTGTGGTGATACGGGCACCGGTAAAATGCCTGAGCCGGAAACATTGTATGCACATATTGAGGCTGAGATTGCTTGTGAAAAGAATCTCATAGGAAAGCGTGTGCTCATTACAGCGGGAGCCACGCAGGAATCGTTAGATCCGGTGCGTTATCTGACAAATCATTCCACCGGAAAAATGGGTTATGCCCTTGCAAAGGCAGCGATGCTTCGCGGGGCAGAGGTGACGTTGGTCAGTGCGCCGACGCATCTTTCAGCGCCGCTTCATACGACAATCATTCCGGTAGTCAGTGCGCTGGATATGTTTGAAGCGGTGGAAAGCAGGTTTGAAGACACCGATATCCTGATCATGGCTGCGGCTGTGGCGGACTACAGGCCAAAAGCGTTTGTAGATCATAAGATCAAGAAAAAAGAGGGTGACAACACGTTGGAACTTGCCCGCACAACAGATATTGTAGGGACGCTTGGGGCAAGAAAACGTGCAGACCAGTTGATCTGCGGTTTTTCCATGGAAACGGAAAATCTGTTGGAGAACTCGCTGCAGAAACTGAAGAAAAAAAATATGGATATGATCGCAGCGAATAATCTGCGGGTGGAAGGTGCCGGTTTTGGTACAGAAACAAATGTGGTAACGCTCCTACGTCCCGATCAGGTGATCGAATTGCCGCTAATGTCAAAATTGGAAGTGGCCCATCAGATCCTGAATCAACTGCAAAATATGGGGTGAAGAAAATGGAATATTTGCTCATTGTGAATGGGATCGCTTTTGCGTGTTGCCTGATCAATTGGCTGATACATAGACATGCGAAGCATGCAAGTGCGGATAAACTGTTTCCGGTCTTGGCACTGCTGGGTGGAACGATCGGAGTAATTGTGTTTCTCCTATTGTTTGACCGAAAATCCATCAAGGAAAACATGATGTCCCGGGTGTTTCTGATGTGTATTCTGGTGGTACAAGTAGTGTTGTGTCTGTTTTTTCAGGGGCTGCATGGAGAAACGACTCGTTATGATATTTTTGAGTTTTTCAAAATGCATAAGATGTTCGTCTATTATTTAGTAGCCATGAATGTCATTGCATTCGGGGCATTTGCCATTGATAAGCATCATGCAATCAAAGGAAAAACCAGAATCAGGATCATTACGCTCCTTTGTCTGGCGTTTTTTGGCGGATCTTTAGGTGCCTTGCTTGGTATGTATACGCTGCGGCATAAAACAAAAGTAAACTATTTTACAGTGGGGGTTCCATGCATGATGGTCATGCAGGCAGTGGTACTCTTTTTCTTCATGAATATCCGGTGATCAGTAGCGGGAAATGGTGTTTTATATCAAAAAAACTCGTTTTCGGTTGATACAGTTTCTGTTTTGAGTTATAATTCTCCATAGGGAAAACTCACACAAAGGAGAATGAGAAAATGAATCTGAGTCAGCACGTGAAAAAGAAAAAATTAACACCACAGCAGTACAGCAGGGCGAATCGTAAGACATTTACCATGTTGTGTGTTTGTTATGCACTGTTTTTCCTTATTGAGATTATGGTGGTGAAAAATGAGGGCACTTGGCATGCATGGATGCGAATGGGGATTTACGTGGCATTTTTGATTGCGGATAGGATCATGTTGAGCCGCCATAGAGAAAAGAAGGCAACGATGTTGTTTTATGCCTTTACATTTCTGATCGCCTATATCCTTCTGGTTATGAATAACAGTATTTTTTCTATTGTAGTGGCGTTTCCGGTAATACTTGGATTTATGCTGTATATGAACTCCACGCTGTCCTTTGCCGGCTGTTTAGCTATGTGGTTGGTGGGACATGTGAAAGGATTGATGATCCTCCGATCAGGAGATGAACTATTATTCAGACAGTGTTCCCTTTTGTTGGCATGCGTTTTCATCTGCATTTATGGTTCGTATGTTGCTGTTAAGGTTTTGTATGAGTTTAGCGAACAGGATCGGGAGACGATCGTAAAAGAGGCCGCTCACAGAAAAGAGATCGCAAAAGCGGTATCCGGAACGGTGGACAAGATTACAGATGATTTTCAGGAAGTATTAACCGGATTTGGTGAGATCAGTGGTTCCATGAGTTCCGCGGATATTGCCATTGATGATATCGCAGGAAGTTCTGAGAACACGGCAGAAGCAGTGAATCGTCAGGCAAATATGACATCCAATATTCAGGACCGTATCGTTAATACGAATGAGCTGGTATCCAATGCCGGTGGAACGACAGAAAAATTAAAACATGTTGTAGAGGATGGAAAAGATCAGGCT
>CAMBUC010000106.1 GCA_945871045.1 uncultured bacterium | reverse complement strand
GGTGATCTGAAGGGGTTATCAATGATGCCGGTAGGCGAAAATACCAGCAGCAACTGCTGGCTGAGTGCGATTCAACTGTCGGATGAAGCCCCTGTAAAGCCTTTGGATATCATCCTTGCGCTGGAAGCAGACAATATCGAGAGCCGGCCCGTATGGAAGCCGATGCATCTGCAGCCGGTGTTTGCATCCTGTGATTTTGTGGGCGTGGACGAAGCCGGCAACGCAGTGGGAAAAGAGTACTTTTCCGTCACAGATCAGGAGACAGGTGCGGATGATTCTGTTTCGGGGACATTGTTTGAGCACGGTGTGTGCATGCCCAGTGATACAAAGATGAAGGATGAAGATCTCGCCCGTATCTGTGAGATCGTAAAGAATCTGTGGAAGGTATGATCAAAAAAGCGTAGGTATCGTTTTTGTGCAATTTTTAATTACTGGAGATAAAAAATGAATGCAAAGATTTTGATCAGACGAATCTATCTCGTCTGCTATGACATGGCTGCGGTAGCGCTTTCCGGGTATCTGGCGTTATTGGTACGGTTTGATTTTCATCCAAACCGGATTCCGTCACAGTACTTGTCTGTTTTATGGGCAACGGTGTGGATCAGCATATTGTTAACGATTCTGGTATTTTCAGCCTTTCGTTTGTACAGCAGTCTCTGGACCTATGCCGGGACAACGGAGCTGATGTATGTGGTTTCGGCCTGTGTCATTGATACGGTGCTAAATATGGTGGTGATCCTGTTCAATCATAGGGAACAATTGTACCCCCTGCCCCGCAGTTATTACATGCTCTATGGTGTGTTTTTGTTGGCCTTTACTTTTTGTGGGCGCTATTGCTACCGGGCAGTGCGGGCGTTTCGCGGTCGCTTGAGCGGTGACAAAAGTGTGCGCAAAAATGTTTTGCTGGTGGGTGCAGGCTCGGCCGGCAGTGCGCTGATCAAAGAGATCGTGGGCAGCCGTCTGGTAAATAAAAATTTAGTCGGTGTCATTGATGATGATCCCGGAAAACAGGGAACATTTATTCATGGTGTGCGGGTGATCGGTACGCGGGATGATATCATTCATCGTGCAAAGGAACTGGATGTGGATGAGATCATGATCGCTCTTCCGACGGCATCTGCAAAGGAGATCAAGGCGATCATTGATATCTGTAAGGAAACCGGCTGCGAACTGAAGCGTTTGCCGGGTATTTATCAGTTGGTAAACGGTGAAGTGAGTGTCAGCAAGTTAAAAGATGTGGATGTCAATGACTTGCTGGGGCGCGAACCGGTTTGCGTGGATCTGGATTCCATCATGGGTTATGTTTCGGATAAAGTCATCCTGGTGACCGGAGGCGGTGGTTCCATCGGAAGCGAACTATGCCGTCAGATCGCATCCCATCAGCCGAAACAGCTGATTATCGTTGATATTTATGAGAATAATGCTTACAGCATCCAGCAGGAACTGGTGCGCAAATATCCGGAACTGGATCTGGTGGTGTTGATCGCGTCTGTGCGTAATACGAAGCGTATGGATGATATTTTTGCGATGTATCACCCGGATGTGGTGTATCATGCGGCGGCCCATAAACATGTGCCCCTCATGGAAACCAGCCCCAATGAAGCGGTAAAGAACAACGTGCTCGGAACCTGGAAAGTGGTGCAGGCAGCAGATAAATACAAGGTTAAACGCTTTGTCATGATCTCTACAGACAAGGCGGTGAATCCCACAAATATCATGGGTGCCACTAAACGTGTGTGCGAGATGATCATTCAGACGTACAACAATCGTTCGGATACAGAGTTTGTGGCAGTCCGTTTCGGAAATGTGCTGGGAAGCAACGGCAGTGTGATCCCGCTGTTTAAAAAGCAGATCGAGCAGGGCGGTCCGGTGACGGTGACGCATCCGGATATCATCCGCTATTTTATGACGATTCCAGAGGCGGTTTCCCTCGTACTGCAGGCAGGCGCCTATGCAAAGGGCGGCGAGATCTTCGTTTTGGATATGGGTGAGCCGGTGAAGATTTTGGACATGGCAAAAAATCTGATCCTTTTGTCCGGACACAAGCCGGGGGAAGATATCCAGATCGAGTTTACGGGACTTCGTCCCGGCGAAAAACTTTATGAGGAGATGCTCATGGAGGAGGAAGGTCTGCAGAATACGGAAAATCAGTTGATCCATATCGGAAAGCCCATCGAACTGGACGAAGAAAAGTTCCTTGCCCAGCTGCAGCACTTGAAAGAATATGTGGTGACAGAGCCGGATGACATCCGCTCATACATACAGGACATTGTGCCGACGTATTCCATTCAAAATAAGTAGAACAAGTAAAACGCCGATTCCCTTGTGGGAACCGGCGTTAGTTTTTCGGCTGGGAAATTTCGTGACATATACGGCAAAAGCCCCCGGCCGAATGTCTTATACGGTTGTATTCACTCCGTTTACTGCGGCATGCTCGTTTTCATCCATCGGAATGACCAGACATTTTTGCCCGTCGATGATCTGTGATTTGATCTGGGGAACTTTTTCCGGTTTTACCCGAAGGATCACATCATAGGTTTTGATGCCATCATCCGTATCGTCATCATCCCGGGTGGCGGAGGTCTGATGCTGTGCCACTTGCTGCTTGAGTTCTTCCACCTGCGCACGGAGTTCTTCTTCCTGACGGATGCGGGCATTTGCTTCTAAGGACTTCTGGTCGATCAGATGAGACACTTCGGGAAGCTGGTTACTGAAGTTTTCCGTGTAGGCTTCCTTGATGGAACTGGCTGCATCATCGGAGATTCCGGTGTCTGCCATGAGTTTTGCCAGTTCTTCGCCCTCCAGGATCACGCCGGTCTCTTCATCCACGAATACTTCCTGTTCTTCGATGTAGTCACTCATTTTCTGCTGCAGGTCCATGAGTACGTCGTTGCTGTTTTCGTCATCGTCACCCAGCGCATGTTTTACGATATGTGAAAACAGGTTTTTCTGTTCCGTTGCTGTGCGCTTGGTGCCGCAGCCGAGGCCATTTTCCATAAATTCGGAGTGGGGTTCTTTGGTATCTCTGGTGTAGAACAGCAAGGAGTGGATATCGGTGGTGCGGTCATTGAAAGCCGGGAATACGAAACCGGTGTCAGGCGCTCCCACTACCCAGTCGCGGATCCTGGGACCGATGCGGTTTTCTTCTGCGCGGTAGCCAAGGCCGGGTTTTGATAAGGAAACCGGGCAGATGGCACACAATAAATACTCAAAAACTTCTTCGGATTCATCCAGTTTGTTGTTGTCCGTCGTTCTTGTCATGACATCATAGGCATCGTGGAACACTAAGATCAAGTAGTTGCCTGCATAATCATAACTGTCGATGACCATATCGTAAAATCGGTCCATCAGATCGTCGTTTTTCAGTTTGCTTTCCCGAAGACCCAGAAGAAACTGCTGTTTGCCGCCGGGACCCTCCTCCTCAAGAGGAATATCCAGTGTCAGCAGGTTGTTTCCGATGTTTCCGGAGAGCACTTTTTTTGCAATCTCCAAATACTTATAAAATTCTTCATCTTCTAAGTTCAGAAATGTCTGTCCGAAATGGACCACTTTATGTTTCTCGGCGTCTACATAGCAGCCGCACAAGCGCGTAAAGGTGCAGCCCTCTTTTTTGAAACGCCGTTTGATTTCCATAATCTCTTTCTTATTCATAAAAATTCCTCTCTTTACTTTAGATTCCTAATTATTTTAGCGCGGATCATCAAATACTGCAAGAAGAACAAAAAAACAGAAGTTCCGGCATAGAAAAATGTGAAGTGTAACGAAATGAAAAAAAGAGCGTCTTTAATGATTGGAAGGCATTGACTTTGCGAATGTTAGAGCGTAAACTTAGCAGTTGATGTAAATTAGTTTACATAAAGATAAAGAGGGTTTTAAGATGCAGTTTTCGAGTATTGAGTTTGTGTTTCGTTTTTTGCCACTGTTTTTTTTATGTTATTTTGTGATGCCGGGAAGAGGGCGGAATCTTGTGCTCCTTTTGGGCAGTCTGGTGTTTTATGCGGTGGGGGAACCTTTGTATATTTTTCTGATGATCGCATCCATTTTGATCAATTATGGGGCGGCACGGTTGATTCATAGACTTAGGAAATGGAGCGGTTTCTGGCTTGTATGCGCGGTCACGGCAGATTTGTCCGTGTTGTTTTTATTCAAGTATTTTGATTTTTTTGCCCGGAATGTGAACTTTTTAGTGAACAAAGATGTGCTGCCGATGTTACAACTGACACTGCCCCTCGGCATCAGTTTTTACACCTTTCAGATGATCTCCTATGTGGCGGATCTTTATATGGGAAAGATCGAAGAACCGGGCACGCTGTTGGAGTTTGCCACCTATGTCTGTATGTTTCCGCAGTTGATCGCCGGCCCCATCGTGCAGTTTAAAGAAGTATCGGAGCAGTTGAAAAAACGCGCGCTTCGGATGAAGAATTTTGAACAGGGCTTGGAGTTGTTCTGTCTGGGTCTTGGCTCAAAAGTGCTTTTGGCAAATAAGATTTCGATCTTCTGGAATCAGGTACAGGGCATCGGCTTTGCGTCGCTGTCGACCCCGGTGGCATGGATGGGTGCAGTGGCGTTTTCGTTCCAGATTTACTTCGATTTTTGGGGTTATTCCCTGATGGCAATGGGACTTGGCTGGATGATGGGATTTAGTATTCCGCGAAACTTTTTTGCACCCTATATGGCAACCAGCGCCACAGAATTCTGGCGTCGGTGGCATATCACCCTGGGGCGTTTTTTCAGGGAATATGTATACATTCCCCTGGGCGGCAATCGAAAAGGATTTTTCCGCACCATTTTCAATCTGTTTATCGTATGGGCGCTGACCGGACTTTGGCATGGCGCCAGTTGGAACTTTGTTTTATGGGGCATCGGATTTTTTGTCCTGCTCGTCTTGGAAAAGAATGTTTACGGAAAATTGTTGGAGAAATTCCCGTTGATCGGTCATATTTATATCTGGCTGCTCATTCCGGTCAGCTGGATGGTATTTGAGATCTCCGATTTTGGACAGTTGATCATCTACCTGAAACAAATGGTAGGGATTCATACCGATCAGGTGCTGGTTAGCACGGCACAGCTGGTGCGCTATCTGAAAGAATACGGCTGGCTGTTTGGGCTGTGCGCATTGTGCTCCACCTGGCTGCCGATCCATCTGTATAAAAGATTAAAGGGAACCCGCTGGATCGTAGTGATTGCCTTCGCGATTTTCTGGCTCAGCATGTACGAGATCCGGCAGGGCGCAAACAATCCATTTTTATATTTCAGATTTTAACTGAGAACTATTGTGTACGCAAAAGAAAAGGAACAGAAGGATGAACCATTTAAAAAAATTTATAAAAACCTGCCCACTCGTGATCGCGCTTCTGATCAGTTGGGCAATTGTGGCTACCGCAGAAAATCTGCCCTTAATCGCAAAGGAAACACACAACGGGCAGATCGATACCGGGGAATTGACGGAAGGTCTGGAGGAAACTGAAGACACGGCATTGGAAGATACCGACAGCAACGGTGAAAATGGAGAACCGGATGCAGGGGAGATCATAGCGGACAATCTTTCAGATACTTCATCAACTGATAGGAATGAAGTATCTGATGAGAACTCAGATGACGCCGTAGAAGGATCCCCGGATGCCGGCACCACGGAGAAAAACGGATCCGAAGATTCCGGTATGACCGATTCTGCGGCATCTGGCAACGAACTGGCGGAAGAAGAAAAGCCGCAAAAGATCAAGCCGGAATATCTGACCTACAAGAAAAAACAGACGGATTCCCCCTGGTATACAGATCCCGGAAAGATTCCGCTGACGACAGAATATGACTACAAGGAAGTCGGCACGGAATATTTTGACGATGCGGTCTTCATCGGCGATTCCCGGGTTGTGGGCATGAACGACTATTCGGGTCTGACAAATGCAACTTTTTTTGCAAAAACAGGTTTAACGATATATAATCTACTGGATGAAGAATTTGTAAAAGATCCCGCCAGCGGCAAAGAGGTATCCGTCAGTTACATGATGCAGCATTATAAGTATGGAAAGATCTATCTGATGGTGGGCATCAATGAACTTGGAACCGGAGGAACGAAATACTTCCAGACAGCTTATAAGGAAGTGTTGAAAAAACTCCGCAAGTGGCAGCCGGATGCGGTGATCTATGTGCAGTCCATCATGGGCGTCAGTCCGAAAAAGGATCAGTCGGATAAGGTGTTTAACAATACAAATATCCGGGATAAGAATTATGCCATCTCCAAACTGACGGACGGCATCAATATTTTTTATCTGAACATCAATCAGATTTACGAAGACGAAAATTACAATCTGACACAGGAACTGACCTTTGATGGCGTGCATCTGCTGGCGCAGCATTACAAATCATGGGTGGAGTATCTGCAAACCCATGCGGTGGTAAAAGAAGCGGACTGACATAGGAAGGATCGGAAAAAAGCAGTGGCGTCAGACGCCAAAGGGATTTTGGGAGGAGATTATGAATCACATCTTATCAAGGCTAATTATGTATGGCGATATGCCAAAGGACAGTATTTTAATGCAGATGGCAAATATTTGCGCACAGCTGGAAGAGGGCACAGCGGAAAAGACGGTACTTCGCACCCGTGTCTTTCAGCAGGTGAAGCGCATGTTGATGACTGCGACGGATTATGGATTTAACAAGAATCTGTGGCAGAACTATCTCACCTTTGTATTGATCATGGATGAAAATCCATTTAGTTTAACCTGTGAAAAAATCGGCGCCACAGAAGGCGCCAGCGCAAATCACTTTGCAAAAAATGATTTTCAGGCTTTTTATGAACTGTTTCACTATGATTTTACCACGCTGGAGAACGAACTGGGCATCGACTGTTTTACCGAGCTTTCCAACTATCGGGCGATCAGCAAACCGGAACTGATGTATAACAAGAACGTCAGTGAGAAGGTGCAGGCCCTGAGCGATACTTTGGCAGCAGCAACGGACGCGGATGCGTTTTTTGATGGAATTACTGCTTTTTACAAGGATTTCGGTGTCGGTATGTTCGGCCTGAACAAGGCGTTTCGTATCTATTGTCCGGAAAACGGCACAAGGGTAGAGTTCCGCGCCATTAACAATATGGATCAGGTAGTATTAGACGATCTGATCGGTTATGAGATTCAGAAAAAGAAACTGGTGGACAACACAAAAGCCTTTGTGGAAGGCAGAAAGGCCA
>CAMBUC010000105.1 GCA_945871045.1 uncultured bacterium | reverse complement strand
CAAAATACGGTCACTAAGTACCAGCCGCTCCAAAGTACCTGCCTAATACATTGTGTCTCGCATTCCCCATTCACGTTATGAATGAGTTTCGTTTTGAGATCATGTGGTAGCATATAAGGCAGGCACGCCGCCCCTCTCATAAAAAGCGGTACAGCACCTGATTGCTTACATCCCGCCCAAAGGGTGTCAGGCGATAATTTCTTCCGGTATCTTCTAACAAGTTCTGCGCCAGAAGATCTTTTAACACCTCTCCATAAATTGCTTCTGCCGACAGGCCAAACCGTCGTACAAACTCCGCTTTTTCCACACCTGCCGTTAAACGAAGACCCAGGTAGAAAAACTCTGCCATGCGATCAGTCTTCGTCAGTTTCTGCACATCCCGCGGCGCGAAATCTTCTTCCAGATATTCACGCAGATCCGACGTGTTGCAAAAACGTGTTCCTTCTATATAAGAAGATGCCCCCAGACCAACTCCAAGATAATCTTCTCCCGTCCAATAACCGATATTATGACGACATGCAAAACCTGCCTTTGCATAATTCGATATCTCATAGCGCTCATAGCCATAATCAAAAAGCAGCGCACCGGTCAACTCATACATTGCCCGCTCACATTCTTCGCTTGGCAAAATCTTCGGTTCTTCTCCTGCATCACGAAGCCTCTCATCTTCCCGATACTGCTCATAAAAGGGTGTTCCCTCCTCAATGATGAGACTGTATGCGGAAATGTGCTCAGGGTGAAGGGAAAGCACCCGATGGAGCGTTTTTTCATAGGAAGCGATATTCTGTCCCGGCAGCGCACTCATCAGATCCACGTTTAAGTTACGGATTCCGCCTTCTCGAAGAAGGCCATAACTATGCAAGAAATCATCATAGGTATGAATACGTCCAAGCAATCGCAGTTCCTGCCCGGATGCTGACTGAAGTCCCAGACTCACACGGTTCACACCACCAGCGACCAATGCACGAACCTTTCCTACGGTCAAAGTTCCCGGATTTGCCTCTACGGTAAATTCTAGATTTTCTGCAAGTGCATAATTGTTCTGTACGGTTTCTAACAGTTCCGCCAGCTGATCCGGGAGTAAGATCGTAGGAGTCCCGCCACCGATGAAAACGGTATCGATCTTCTGATTTTGAAAAGAAGCAGCCTGCTTTACAAGTTGCTTCTTCAAAGAGTCCATATATTGCGCGATCGTATCCTGATCTGCCGGTGCAGACAGGAAATCACAGTAAGCACATTTTCTTATACAAAACGGGATATGGATATACAGTTCCATAGCGACTCTTCCTCACAATTATGGTGCAAACATCCATTTAAAGTTGCTTGGCAATGGGATTTTTGCACACCTGAATCATGTTCTCACGACCTCAGCAGCAAGTGCTTTCGTCTGACACTACTACTTGCCTTCATCCAGTTTCAGTACACTCATAAATGCTTCCTGAGGGATCTCTACGCTGCCGACCTGACGCATACGTTTCTTACCCTCTTTCTGCTTTTCAAGCAATTTCTTCTTACGGGTAATATCTCCGCCGTAGCACTTTGCCAGCACATCCTTTCGCACCGCCTTGACCGTCTCACGGGCAATGATCTTGCTGCCCACAGCAGCCTGGATCGGAATCTCAAATAAGTGTCTGGGGATCTCATCCTTCAGGCGTTCACACATTCTACGGCCACGTTCGTAAGCAGTTCCGGCGAATACGATAAAGGAAAGTGCATCCACCATCTCCCGGTTAATGAGAATATCCAGTTTCACAAGTTCTGAACGAACATAACCTTTCATTTCATAGTCAAAAGATGCATATCCACGGGAACGGGATTTGAGTGCATCGAAGAAATCATAGATGATCTCATTGAGCGGCAGCTCATATTTGAGCACCGCACGGGTCTCCTCGATATATTCCATACTCAGATAAATACCCCGGCGCTCCTGACACAGATCCATGATCGAACCGATAAATTCACTCGTCACCATGATCTCTGCCGTTACAAAGGGTTCTTCCATATAATCGATCTCCGAAGGATCCGGCAGATTTGACGGATTCGTCAGATCGATCACTTCACCGTCCGTCTTGTGTACCTTGTAAATAACCCCCGGCGCGGTGGTCACAAGATCCAGATTATACTCCCGCTCCAAACGCTCCTGAATGATCTCCAAATGAAGTAATCCAAGGAATCCACAGCGGAATCCAAAACCAAGTGCCACAGATGTCTCCGGCTCAAACTGAAGGGATGCATCATTGAGCTGTAATTTTTCCAACGCGTCACGAAGATCCGGATACTTTGCACTATCTGCCGGATAGAGTCCGCAATAAACCATCGGGTTTACTTTTTTATAACCCGGAAGTGGCTCTGCACACGGGCGGTTTGCATCTGTCACTGTATCACCCACACGGGTATCTTTTACATTTTTCAGTGAAGCAGTAATGTAACCCACCATTCCGGCAGGCAGTTCGTCACAGGGAATAAACTGGCCTGCGCCGAAATATCCAACCTCAACAACTTCTGCCTTCGCGCCGGTGGCCATCATCTGCATCGTCATTCCCGGCTTAATCGTTCCTTCTTTTATACGGCAGAACACGATCACGCCCTTGTAGGGATCATAAAGAGAGTCAAAGATCAACGCCTGCAGCGGCGCATTTGGATCCCCCTCAGGCGCCGGCAATTTGTGCACAATAGCCTCTAATACTTCTTCGATATTCAAGCCGGTCTTTGCAGAGATACGGGGCGCATCCTGTGCCTCGATACCAATCACATCTTCGATCTCGTTTGCCACATAGTCCGGTCTGGCGCTGGGCAGATCGATCTTATTGATAACCGGAAATACTTCCAGATCGTGATCCAATGCCAGATAGACATTTGCCAGCGTCTGTGCCTCGATACCCTGGGCAGCATCTACAACAAGTATGGCGCCATCACATGCAGCCAGAGAACGGGAAACCTCGTAAGTGAAATCCACATGGCCGGGCGTATCGATCAGGTTAAAGATATATTCTTCGCCATCCTGTGCCTTATAAATAATGCGGACTGCCTGTGATTTAATCGTGATTCCACGCTCACGCTCCAAGTCCATATTGTCAAGCACCTGACTCTGCATCTCCCGGCTGGTCAAAAGCCCTGTCTTTTCGATGATACGGTCTGCCAGGGTAGATTTTCCGTGGTCAATGTGCGCCACAATACAAAAGTTACGAATCTTGCTCTGATCTATCATTCCTTAAAACTTCCTCCATTATCATTACTTGCCTGAAAGGCTTGCCTTGGGAATACGGATTCCCCATCCATTTGCATCTGTCATCACACGCCATCCCATGTCCGTTGCACGCTTTACTTTTGCATCCGTCGGGTCTGCGATCAAAATGTCTGCCGGTGTGATCGTCTGGCGGTCTGCATTCTTTCGCACTCCGATCGCTGTAACAGAATGTCCAACGACACGGATCAGTGTCGGTTTACCCTCTTGCAGATAATCATAGACAACCTGACACTGCTGCTTGACGGAATAACTTTTTGTTCCATCAGCGATCACCGTGTTTGTCCATGTGGCTCCCACACCCGGAACCCAGCCCTCGTCATTGGGGCTAAAGGGCTTGTCCATGTAAATGGATGCCAGCATGGCATCCGCAGTGGCGGTGCATCCGACATTTTTACCGTTGCTGCCAATAAAACGCTTATAGTCATACTGACAATACAGATATTCCGGCTTAAAATTTTTCAGTACAAGAAAACTGCTGTAATCGTTCTGATTGTAATCCGTTTTTATGTTTGGAACATAACTGACCAGAACCTTTTTTTCAGCAGGTTCAACCGTCTCCTTTTCTGCAGTCGCCGGCTGGTCAACTGCGGATCCGGATTCCGGTTTCTGCGCAGCCGTTTCCGAGGTGTTCTCTGTGACTGTCTGGTCCTCCTGTACGTTCTTTTTCCAGTGTGCATAGAGCACCTGATCATCATCCCCACCGAAAATCGTCTTTGCCGTCACCTTTTTGCCGCCGCTCTTTTTCGTGTACCAGCCCAAAAACCGATAACCGCTGCGGCTGGTCTTCGGAAGTTTTCCATAGACTTCCCCGCCGGTAACCGTCAGCGTTGACTTTACCTTTTTTCCTTTGTTTGCGTCAAAACTGACACTATAATATGTAACTGTACGCTCTCCCTCCGCAGTCTGCTCCACAGCAACCGTCTTTGCCTGCGGCACGCACACCGGTGTCAATGTCATCATCAAGGCCAGTACGCCGGCCGCCATTCCTTTATATATTTTTCTCATAAAAAAACTCCACTCTGTTTCCCAAAGGATGAATGTCCCGGAAGAAACTTTTTATACTTTCATTTTTTCTGTAAGAAACACAGATAATCGCAAGAATTATAGCATAAAATGGAGTTTCTGTCGATGAATTTTTATTCGCATCCGGTTTACGGCTTCTCGCCGCTCAGCACACGGTTTAAGACGTCTGCTAGCGGCGGCATCGCATTCATTGCTTCCCGCAGGGAGTTGGTCTGGGCGCCCACTTCCACCAACAGGGATTTGGGACAGTAATGCATGTTATAGCGCAAATCCTTTAAATAGATGCCTCTGGTAAAACCGGGATAATAGGTACTTGCCATCAATTCCATCTGTAGTGAAAATGCGAGATTCGTTTGAAGGTTCGGATTTTTCAACGACTCCAACGCACCGTTTTTGTTTGTATAACTAAGACCGTTAAAAAACATGACGGGAGCCATGACCGTATCATTGACCTCCGTTAAAAGATAGGTATCTTCCCCCACCCCATCCCTGTGAAGATCGATCACCACCTCGATGGTCGGATGATCTTTCAGTATCTTCTGAAGCGCCGGTCCTGCCACTGAGTAGGCGCGGTCCCTGTCAGAATCATAAGTGGTCCGGTCATGCAGTACCCGATAACCATAACGGGAAGTCAAAAGTTCTGTCAAATAGTCACCTACCGCAACCACCGACTCCGATCTTTTTCCTTCCTTCGAATCACGGTAGCCCTCCAGAGAATGCGTATGATAAATCAGGATCTGCGGTCCATCCACATCCTCTTTTAGTTTCATATCCTTTTTTAACAATTTCTGCAGGTTCAACTGATCTTTATTGCTGCTTGTGGTGGAGTTGATCCGATAATGTTGTTTTACAAGTGTTTGATAATCTTTCAGTTCTTCCAGATCTAACTGCTGTGCCCTTTTTGTGGCATAGGAAAACAGGGTAGGCTCCGGGGCACCTGCCCCTGCGGTGTCATTCCCCTGCATCCATGTATAAAACTGCTCATCTGACAGTTGATCCGAAACCTCCTGTTCGGAAGGGTCATCCTCTTTCTCTACCACACTCCACGCCGCATTTTCCTCCTGCAATTGTTCTTCCAATTGCTTTTCCAGTTCCTCTTCAAAGGCACTTTCTGTGGCTTCGACCCGGCTGCTTTGTGCCGCATAAGTATAAACGGGAAAACTATGTAAGACCAGATCTGTAAACATCTGGGACAGGGAGCGTTCTGCCGGTGTTTCTGCGCGTAAGATGGGCATATAATATGCAAGGGCATTTTCATAAAGGGTTTCCTGCATTTTTACTTCTGCATAGGACAAAAAGCCTGTGGGTTTTGAAGACACTGCTGCTTTTTTTTGCAACGCCCCCACCAGAAATGCCGCAAAGACGCAAAAAAGAAGGATAAAAGATGCTCCTATCCTTCTCCTTTTTCTATATTTTTTCGTCTCTATCCATGCCTGCATTCCTCACATGACCTCCCTAACATTAGATCATATGCGACGGTTGGCCGGATTATGACTACATTCTTTCAGTTTCTTTGCTTCTTATTCCTGTAATGCCATGTTGATCGCATCCGAAATGGTTCTGCTCAGCCGGTTCACCGAAGCATCAATATCTTTCGAGGTGACATATAACGTATTTAAATGGGGGGCTAACAGTTCCCGCACTAACTCATACTGCTCTACCTCATCCAAAGCGCGGTAAGAACTTTGCATCCGCCCATAAGGTGCATGCTCTGCTAAGGCTTCTAACAGATTGTTCATTGTGTCATTTACGATCGTCGCTGCATCTACGACCGTTGGGATCCCTATGGCAAGCACCGGTATTCCCAGTGCATCCTTCGTCAACGGATGTCTATGGTTTCCCACCCCGGAACCGGGATGGATCCCGGTATCTGTAATTTGGATCGTCCGGTTTAACCGCTTCGTATTCCGCGCCGCCAGGGCATCGACAGCGATCACAAAATCCGGCTGTGTTTCCCATAAGATCCCCCGGATGATCTCACTGCTTTCCATTCCTGTCTGCGCCATTACTCCGGGAACAATGGCACTTACACGCCTTTGCTTTTTTCCAAATACATCATCGCCAAACTCCCTCATCATGTGTCTCGTAATGAATAAGCGGTCTGCCACCTTGGGGCCCAAAGAATCTGATGTTACCTCCCGATTCCCCAGTCCCACAACAAGGGCTGAGAGTTGTTTGCCTTTTGGCGCCAGCCGTTTGATGATACGCGCCAGCTGTTCGCTGATCATCCGATGATAGCGGTCATCCTCGTCATCCATACTGGATGCTTCGATCGTAATATAATTCCCTTTTGGACGTCCCATGCTGCGCGCTCCATTCTCTGTCTCAATGACCATTGTTGTGATCCGGATATCCTCACACATGTTTTCCTTTTCTAAACGGACACCCTTGATCTCCACATTGTCCTGTTCATACTTTTCCCGGGCCTCAAGCGCCAAATCTGTCCTGATGTCGTACATAGATTTCCTCCACAATGAACTTTTTTATATTTTTTGCAAAAAATCTATTTTTATGTATTGACAGAACGATCTCAAATCATTATTATTATCTAGTGTGCGTACATCAGATACGTCCGTGTCCGGCTCTGATGCAGCATGAGACTACAAATATAACATTTTGAAAACGGAGGTGTACGGTTTTGGCAAATATTAAATCAGCTAAGAAGAGAATTCTTGTAACCGAGAGAAGAGCTGCAAGAAACAAAGCGATCAGATCTAAAGTTAAGACATCTATCAAGAAAGTTGACGCTGCGATCGCTGCTAAGGATCAGGCTGCTGCTACCGAGGCTTTAAAGGCTGCAATCGGCGAGATCAGCAAGGCTACTTCGAAAGGTGTTTATCACAAAAATACTTCTTCCAGAAAGATTTCACGCTTAACAAAAGCTGTTAACAAAATGGCTTAATCAATTGGCAGAAGCATATATATTTTCATTAACCCACAAATACAAGTCCGGTAAGAGTTCACCCTCGCCGGACTTCTTTGT
>CAMBUC010000104.1 GCA_945871045.1 uncultured bacterium | reverse complement strand
CGTCAGAGATGAATATCTTGGAAGTAGTTTCTGCGATCCGTGCGGTCGTAGATGCGAAGAGAGGTAACGAATGAAAGTAACTGTTGCAAAAAGTGCAGGTTTTTGTTTTGGCGTAAAACGTGCGGTCGACCTGGTATACCGGCAGACGAAAACAGAAGGACCACTTTATACCTTCGGGCCCATCATTCATAATGAGGAAGTGGTAAAAGATCTGGAAAAAAAAGGAGTTCAAGTCATTGCATCCTTAGATCAGCTCCCGGAACTGGAAAAGGGACGTGTGATCATTCGCTCACATGGAGTTGCCAGATCCGTGCAGGATCAGTTGGAAGCGTCCGGTTTTGAAGTGCTTGATGCAACTTGTCCCTTTGTAAAGAAGATCCACCGTATTGTCGCAGAACACTCTGCTGCCGGCGATCATATCATCATTATCGGTAATCCGACCCATCCCGAAGTGGAAGGAATCTGCGGCTGGTGTGATCCAGACCATACGACTGTCATCGAAAATGAGCAGGATGCGCGTGATTTTTCCCTTGCGGAGAAAAAAAATATTTGTGTTGTCTCACAAACGACATATAACAACAATAAATTTAAGAATTTAGTTGAAATTATCAAAAATAAAGGTTATTATATTAATATATGTATTTTGAATACGATCTGTAATGCGACAGATGAACGTCAGACGGAGGCCCGGTCACTTGCAAAAGAGTCTGAGGCGATGATCGTTATTGGCGGCAGTCACAGTTCCAATACACAGAAGTTATTTGAGATATGTAAGGATGAATGTAAAAATACTTACTATATACAGACACTGGAAGATTTGGATTTGACACAACTTCGTGGACTTGACGACGTAGGTATTACTGCAGGGGCATCCACCCCAAATAATATTATTGAGGAGGTTCAAAAGTATGTCAGAAATGAGCTTTGAACAAATGCTGGAAGAGTCTTTAAAGACAATCCGACAGAATGAAATTGTGGAGGGTACGGTCATCGATGTAAAGCCGGACGAGATTGTCTTAAACATCGGATATAAGTCAGATGGAATCATCAGCCGCAGCGAGTATACCAACGAGCCAAACGCAGACCTTACCACATTAGTTTCTGTTGGAGACAAAATGGAAGCAAAGGTAAAGAGAGTGAACGATGGCGAAGGTCAGGTTCTTCTTTCTTATAAGAGCCTTGCAGCTGAGAAAGGAAGCAAGCGCTTAGAGGAAGCATTTGAAAACGGTGAAGTTCTTACCGCAAAAGTTGCTCAGGTTCTTACCGGTGGCTTAAGTGTGATCGTTGATGAGGCAAGAGTATTTATTCCCGCAAGCCTTGTAAGTGACACCTTTGAGAAGGATCTTTCAAAATATGAAGGTCAGGATATTGAGTTCGTTATTACAGAGTTCAATCCCCGCAGACGCCGTATCATCGGTGACAGAAAGCAGTTAGTTGCAGCAAAGAAGGCTGAGATGCAGAAAGAGTTGTTCGCTAAGATCGCTGTTGGTGATGTGATCGAAGGAACTGTAAAGAATGTAACTGATTTTGGTGCATTTATCGATCTTGGCGGAGTAGACGGTTTACTTCATATCTCAGAGATGAGTTGGGGCAGAATCGAAAATCCCAAGAAGGTATTCAATGTTGGTGATACGGTCAGAGTATTCATCAAGGATATTAATGACACTAAGATTGCACTTTCCATGAAATTCCCTGAGGAGAATCCTTGGAACAATGCAGAGGAGAAGTTTGCAGTTGGAACCGTTCTGAAAGGAACAGTTGCACGTATGACTGATTTCGGTGCGTTCGTAGAATTAACACCCGGTATTGATGCATTACTTCATGTATCACAGATCGCTAAAGAGCATATCGAGAAGCCGTCGGATGTCTTAAAGATCGGACAGGAGATTGAGGCAAAGATCGTTGATTTCAACGAGGCGGATAAGAAGATCAGTTTAAGTATGAAGGCACTTCTTGCTCCCGAAGAGGATACAGCAGAAGTTACTGAAGAAGCACCTGCAGAGGATGCTGAGTAGGATTTGACAAAACCCCTGCGGAATATCCGCCGGGGTTTTTTATCGTAAAAATACATAATGTGAAAATGGCATTATATGATGAAAAGGACACATAGATATGCTGGATAATTATGAAAAATTTAAAAAAGATGTGTATGCACTCACAAAAATTGACCTGAATGCATACAAAGAAAAACAAATGCGTCGAAGAATTGACACTTTGATCAGCAAAAATCATATGGATTCTTATGATAATTATGTGAGACTGATCAAGAATGACAAAGAGAAATTTGAGCAGTTTATCAATTTTCTTACGATCAACGTGTCTGAATTCTATCGAAACCCTGATCAGTGGAAAATCCTGCATGAGGAGGTTTTTCCGGATCTGATCAAAAAATTCGGTAAACGACTGACTATTTGGAGTGCAGCTTGTTCTACCGGCGATGAGCCCTATTCCCTTGTGATGGCACTGAGCCGTCATTTGCCCTTGTCTGATATAAAGATCATAGCAACAGATATTGACAAGCAGGTTTTGGAGGCAGCAAAAGTCGGTTTATACAATGAGAAGAGCATTGCTTCTGTTCCGGATGACTTTAAAAAGAAATATTTTACTAAGATCGGCAATTCTTACCAGATTTCTGATGAGATCAAAAAGCGTGTGGAGTTTCGCGAGCATAACCTGCTGAACGATCCTTATCCCAGATCATGTAATTTAATCGTATGCCGAAATGTAGTGATTTACTTTACAGATGAAGCAAAGGATGAGATTTATAAGAAATTCAATGATTCGCTAGTGAGTGGTGGAGTTCTCTTTATCGGAAGTACGGAACAGATTATGAATTACAAAGAACTTGGATTTGTTCGCAACAAATCCTTCTTCTTTGAAAAACAGTGATCGCACTTTTACAGCGACCTTCGAATAACAAGTTTCGGGGGTCGCTTTTTGTTTGAGAACTTTTTTCACAAATCATTGTTTGATATGGTAAACTTATTGCAATAGAAACACATTATTCCGGTGAAAGAAAGGATAGATAAAATGAACAGAAAAAGAATGGGCGTATGGGTTCTTCTATTGAGTATGTTATTTAGTCTGTTTGGTGAGATTCCTATTTCCGATTCCTCTAATTTGGGGATGATATATGTAAAAGCAGCAGATTATAACAATTATTCAAATGTTAAAAAAAGTTGGTTTATTAAAAGGAACACGGATCATAAGCCCTCCAGCGGTGCCATGTCAGCCGCGGATCTGGAACAGTATCGCGCGTTTTATTATGATTCTCATGCAAAAGAGAATGTCATGTATCTGACATTTGATTGTGGTTATGAAAACGGTTATACGGCAAAAATACTTGATGTATTAAAAAAACATGATGTAAAGGCAGTTTTTTTTGTCACAAAGCATTTCGTGAGATCGCAGCCGGGTCTTTGTAAAAGAATGAAGGAGGAAGGTCACCTTGTAGGAAATCATACGATGAATCACCCGAGCCTCCCGCAAAAATCTGTATCCCAGATTCAAAATGAAGTAAAAGGATTGGAAGAATTCTTCAAGGAACAGACCGGATATGAGTTGGATAAATTTTTCAGGCCTCCCATGGGAGAATACAGCAACCGGGTTCTGAAAGTTGTGAAAGATATGGGCTATACAACCGTATTCTGGAGCTTGGCATATTCTGATTATGATCCGGCAAAGCAGCCCGGAAAACAGTACGTGATCGATCATTTTAAGAAATATTATCATAAGGGTGGCATTGCACTTATGCATAATATATCCGCATCCAACGCGGAAGCATTGGATGACGTATTGTCTTTTTTGAAGAAGCAGAATTATAATTGTATGCGTATCGATGCCTGTGGTAAGTCATCAGAGGTTTCATTAGCAGTCCCCCAGTGGGCAGAGTATTTGTACTGTGATGGCCGCATCTCTCCAACCTATGTGGAACTAAAATTTTATGCCGATATAGACAAGAAAGTAAAACCGGATGGATTTGAGATTTATCGGAAAGAAAAAGGCGGCTCCTATCAGCTGCTGGCGACAAAATCAGCATCGAAATATGCATCCGGAACATATGTTGACAAAACTGTCAAATCCGGCAGGACATATTATTATAAAATAAGATCTTACAAAGATCTGTATGGAAAGCATTATGTTTCCAAATATTCAGAAAGTGTAAGAAAAACATCTGTAAATCAAAAAGCAAAATATGTTATCAATTATTTCGGATTTGAGCCGGGTATTTCAAATGAATTTGTTGTAAAGATCAGGGCTTCCGGAAACAATGCCATTTCAAAGTTTTCACCGGATGTCTATAGAGATGAACTGATTCTATCCGATCAAACGATTGAGATACCGCTTTCTCTTCAGGCTTACAGTAAAGATGGTATCGTATGGCATAAACTGACCGTCCGTCCGGAAAAATTTGCAGTATTAAAGCCTTCAGAAGTGATTTATCTGAAGTTTTTCATGGATGAAAATGATATGGCAAATCTGTCCAATGATAAAAAGTCAAATTATCAGATCCGTAATCTGAGTCTCAAGTATAATGGATTTTATTATTATGCGGATCTGGATCTGAAGGAGAAAAATGGTCAGGCAAGGATCGTGGGCGAATACTATCATTAATCCCAATCCTTATGATAAGAGAAATCCCTGCAATACGTGCGTAACATATTCTGCCAGTTTCTCGGAATGTAAAAATGCATCATCGACAGCGACCTTCGAATAACAAGTTTCGGGGGTCGCTTTTTGTTTGTGGCTTTTATCCACATAGGTTGCAACGGATTTATGGATCGACATATCTTCGGCAGGAAGATACCAGTAATTCTTGTAATCGGTATAGTACAGGCGTGCCATTCCCTGAAAAAGGGGGACGCGTAGGCGTACATGCATGCCGGAAGCATGCAGATATGCCCCGGTGATCGGATGTGTGCAGGAAAGACATCCGGGTAACTCACAAGGTGGTGTGAGGGCTGCGATCAGTTCCTCACAAGTATTGCCCTCCAAATCCCTGTAGGACTGAATAGATGCAGAACTTACCTGTGCCGGAGCAGAAAAAAAAGAATCATAAGCAAAGATCTCTAAGAGATCCATCATTCCCAGTACATCTTCATAATTATGTAATTTAAGCAGATGCTTTCCCTGTTCATTGGGGCAAACGACATAGTCTTCGTATACGTTGATCAGTTCGCCGCCGGTGAATTGATCCTCACGGAAAAGCCCTAAGAATTGTTCGATCGTCTTTTGACGATAGTTTTGTAATTGCAAGATTTGTTTGCGGCGGACCACCTCCTTATAAATATCAAAAAGTTCGAAGGGATCAAAGGTTAAGTTAATTGCATGGAATTTTGCGCGGGCAAGCAAAAACGGAAGATCAAACTGATTCCCGTTAAAAGTGATGATGCGTTTGATTTCTGATGTCTGTAAGAATGATGAAAATTCTTGTAACACACATGATTCGTCTTCTGCAGATTCAGCAAACCATTGATTTACATAAAATATATTATTGTCAACTACCAATGCAATTCCGATCAGATAAATCTGATGACGGGAGCGGGAAAGCCCTGTTGTTTCTATATCCAGAAAAAGATCTCCGGGTTTTAAGATCGTTGAAATGATCGGATGGATCGCCTGTAGGGTGTGTGTTTCTGTCCAAATCTGCATAAGTAACTCCTTGATTGTGATTGTTCTTAGACAAGTATACACAACTTGTCCCTATCAAAAAAGAGAGAATGATAGATTTTTCGTATTTTTCTCATGAAATCCGGCATGGAAGCCTACAAGTGTGACGATGGATGATGTTTGAACACTTTTTGATTTCCAATGTAAGACAGATTGCGCACAAGAATTTCTTATGGTATGATAAAGAGAACGCTTGCAGTGGGATAACTGTCAGGCATGTCATGAAAAGGAGAACACAAATGAACGAGAGCAAAATTGCCCGAATCAATGAATTATATCATAAATCCCAGGCGGAAGGCCTGACGGCTGCGGAGAAAGAGGAACAGGCAAAATTAAGACAGGAATATATCGCTGCGATCCGTGCCAATATCAGAGGTCAGCTGAATAATATCGATATGGTCAACCCCGATGGAACAATTGAGAATTTAGGAGAGAAATATGGAAAAAACAAAAAGCGTGCAAATTAGTTCTGGTGAGATTCCGGTCATGGAACCCCAGCGCCAGTTTTATTATATGGATCAGGCAAAGGAACTTATAAAACAAAGAGAAGCGGAAATTGGAAGAAAATTGACCGCCCATGTAGAGACCTTTGGCTGCCAGATGAATGCCAGAGACTCAGAAAAATTAAGAGGTATCTTAGACACGATCGGTTTTGTGCAGGTAGATACAGAAGAAGCAGACTTTGTGATCTATAATACCTGTACCGTACGCGAAAATGCCAATAATAAAGTCTATGGCCGTCTCGGAACACTTGGAGGATATAAGAAAAAACATCCGGATATGATGATCGCACTGTGTGGCTGTATGATGCAGGAAGAACATGTGGTAGAGCGGTTAAAGAAAGATTTCCGTTTTGTAAACCTTGTGTTTGGAACCCACAATATCTTTAAGTTTGCAGAACTGGTGGTTCGTGCATTGACAGAAAAGAAAATGGTTGTTGATATTTGGGCAGGCACCACAGAGATCGTTGAGGATCTTCCCATCGAGCGTAAATATGACTTTAAATCCGGCGTCAATATCATGTTTGGCTGTAATAATTTCTGTAGTTACTGTATCGTTCCCTATGTCCGCGGGCGGGAACGGAGCCGGGAGCCGAAGGATATTATCCGTGAGATTGAGCGATTGGTAGCAGATGGCGTGGTGGAAGTCATGCTGCTTGGCCAGAATGTGAATTCTTATGGGAAAAATCTGGAGCACCCCATCACCTTTGCAGAGTTGCTGCGTGAGATCGAACAGATTGATGGTTTAGAGCGCATCCGTTTTATGACTTCCCACCCGAAGGATCTATCCGATGAGTTGATTGAAGTGATGGCACAGTCCAAAAAGATCTGCAAACATATGCATTTACCGCTTCAATCGGGAAGCAGCCGGATCTTAAAGAAGATGAACCGTCATTATGATAAAGAGCAGTATCTGACATTGGTGGAGAAACTGAGAGCGGCCATCCCTGATATTGCCATCACAACAGATATCATCGTAGGATTTCCGGGTGAGACAAGGGAAGATGTATTGGAAACCTTAGATGTTGTACGAAAAGTACGCTATGACAGCGCATTTACATTCATCTATTCAAAGCGTTCCGGAACACCGGCAGCGGAGATGGAG
>CAMBUC010000103.1 GCA_945871045.1 uncultured bacterium | reverse complement strand
TGTCTTGGATATATGAAGATCGGATCAAGCATCGGTTATCTGGCTTACGTGTTCTATGGGCTGCTTGCGTTAGTCTTGATCTGGTTCATGTATGTGTTTGCTTATATCGCACGTTTTGAAGACAAGATCAAGGTGATACTGAAAAACTCGGCAGTGATGATCTTTGCCCATCCGGTATCATCGCTGCTTATACTTGCACTTGTGTTGGGCTCTTTTTTCCTGTGCCGGATGGTGTTTGTGACGATCTGGTTTTTGCCCGTAATGGCAATGGATCTGATCAATGTTGTGCTGGAAAAGGTTTTCCGCAAATATATGACCGAAGAGGAACTGTTAGAAGAACAAGAAAATGATAGAATGAGGAACTGATAAAATGGCAATGACAATTCATAACCGGTTGCCGGAACCGGAAATTTTAAAAATGGAATATCCGCTCACTCTGGAACTTATAAAAATGAAAAAAGAGCGGGATGAAGAGATAAAAAAAGTATTCACCGGAGAGTCGGACAAGTTTCTGGTGATCATCGGACCTTGTTCCGCGGATAATGAGGACTCCGTGTGTGACTATGTGAGCCGTCTGGCAAAGATCAATGATGAGGTAAAGGATCGCCTGATCCTGATTCCCCGCATTTATACCAATAAGCCCAGAACGACCGGAGCCGGTTATAAAGGCATGCTTCATCAGCCGGATCCGATGCAGGCGCCGGACCTGTATAAAGGAATCGTGATGATCCGAAAGATGCACATCCGCGCAATGAACGACAGCGGGCTTACGGCAGCAGACGAGATGCTCTATCCGGAAAACAGAAGTTATCTGGATGATATTTTATCCTATGAAGCGATCGGTGCCCGTTCGGTGGAAAATCAGCAGCATCGTTTAACTGCAAGCGGAATGGATATTCCGGTTGGCATGAAAAACCCCACCAGTGGCGATATGTCTGTAATGTTAAATGCCATCAAAGCAGCACAGAATCCCACTTCGTTTATTTACAGGGGTTATAATGTGAGCACCAGTGGGAATCCCTTGGCGCACTGCATTTTACGCGGATATGTAAACAGCAAGGGTGAATGCCATCCAAACTATCATTATGAGGACATGATGCATCTGCTCAGTGTTTATCATCCGCAGGAGTTTGCAAATCCGGCAGTGATCGTGGATACGAACCATTCGAACTCAAATAAGCAGTATAAAGAGCAGATCCGTATCGCAAAAGAAGTATTGAACAATCGTCTGCATAATGCGGAATTGAAAAAAATGGTAAAAGGCTTTATGATCGAAAGTTATCTGGAAGAGGGCAATCAGCCTATTTGCGAGAACATGACTTACGGAAAGTCCATTACAGATCCTTGCCTTGGATGGGAGGATACAAGACGTTTGATTGATACGATCGCAGAAATGAGTGTTTGACCATGCAGAAAAAATTGCAGCAGATTTTGGCTGAATTAACAGATATTTCGGGTATTCCCTTTGCTTTGTATGAGTCGCCGGAATCCTATGTGGGAGGCACTTTGGCAGAAGGTGTTCTTTCCGGGGAGCAGTTGGACATACTATTTAAAAGTGATGCGTTGGAACCTGCCACCGCAGAATATGTGGCGTTTCCGGTGCGGGCAGACAACGGACGTCTGCTTTTGGTGGCGCAGGGAAAGGAACCCCAGATGCTTGTTCCGGGACGGATGGCTGCCCGTGCCGTCCGGTTGTTTCTGGACGCGGTCAAAAAAGATACCGATAAAAATGCATTTGCGGCGGCTTTTTTGTCCGGTGCAGTTTCCCCGGTGGATCTGTACAAACAGGCCGGTCGGCTAAAATTAAAAGACGTGCCGCGGGTGCTGTATCTTTTCGAATTAGCCCAGCCGCTGTCGGATACGGGGGCACTTCGGATGCTTGGCAGTATTTTTGCCGAGGGGAAGCAGGACCTGTTGTTTTTGGAAGACGAGAACCATCTGGTACTCATCAAAGCATTTGAAAAAGGTGTGACTGAGGAAGCGGCAAATGAGGAGGCTGTCTTAGCGGTCAATACGATGTTGTCGGAATTTATGATCCGCACGCGTATCGGATACAGCACCATGAAACAGACCTTGTCTGAACTGCCGGAGGCGAAGGCGGAAGCGGCATTAGCCCTTCGGATCTCGGCGGTTTTTCAGAGTCAGAAGGAAGTATCGGCGTATTCCGGACTGGGAATTGCACGCCTGATCTACGAACTGCCCAGAGATCTGTGTGAACTGTTTTTACATGAAGTCTTTGGCGATCATTTGCCGGATCAGGAGATCGATGAAGAGATGCAGGTGACGATCCGTCTGTTTTTTGAAAATAACCTGAATATTTCAGAGACAGCCCGTCAACTCTATTTGCACAGAAATACGCTGGTGTATCGCTTAGAGCGGTTTGAAAAACTGATCGGACTGGATATCCGCCGGTTTGACGATGCCATGACGTTTCAGATTGCCATGATGGTACTGGCCCATTACAGACAGATGTAACAGGTTGTTATTGGTTTCATAATATAGATCATGTGCTTTGGGAGACAAAGCGCGGAGAATGGAGAGAAAATGAGAGTAGGAATCGGATATGATGTTCACAGACTGGTAGAAGGCCGCAAACTGATTCTTGGCGGCGTGGAAATCCCGCATACACTTGGGCTTTTGGGCCATTCGGATGCGGATGTGCTGCTGCATGCCATCATGGATGCCCTGCTGGGGGCGGCGGCGCTGGGAGATATCGGGCAGCATTTTCCCGATACGGATCCGGCCTATGAAGGTGCGGACAGCCTGAAATTACTTTCCCATGTGGGAGAACTTTTGAATCAGGAAGGTTATTCGATTGAAAATATAGATGCGACTGTGATCGCGCAAAAACCGAAACTGGCGCCCCACATCGCACAGATGAGGCACAACATCGCACAGACGCTGCATTTGGAACTGTCTCAGGTGAATGTAAAGGCCACCACAGAGGAGCGTCTCGGTTTTACGGGAAGAGAGGAAGGCATCAGTTCCCAGGCGATCTGCTCGCTGACCGGCCTGTTTGATGCAAGCGCTCCGGTAGCAGTTTCGGATGCCGGCTGCAACGGCTGCAGCGGCTGTCCCAGAGAAAAAGAGTAAATACAGAGAGTGTAGGAGGATAGAATCATGAAAGTATTTAATACCATGACCAGACAAAAAGAAGAGTTTGTACCCTTAGAGGAAGGAAAGGTCAGCATGTATGTATGCGGCCCTACTGTATACAATCTCATTCATATCGGAAATGCAAGACCGATGATCGTTTTTGATACATTCCGCCGCTATTTGGAATATAAGGGCTATGACGTGAATTATGTATCGAATTTTACGGACGTCGATGACAAGATCATCAAAAAAGCGATTGAAGAAGGCGTAGATGCGTCTGTCATTTCAGAGCGTTACATTGCAGAGTGCAAAAAGGATATGGCAGCCATGAATGTAAAGCCTGCTACGACCCATCCGCTGGCGACCCAGGAAATTCAGGGAATGATCGATATGATCTCTACACTGATCGAAAAGGGTTATGCATACGCGGCAGCAGACGGAACGGTCTATTACCGTACACGCAAGTTTGCAGAGTATGGCAAACTTTCCCATAAAAATCTGGACGATCTGCAGGCGGGGCATCGTGATATCAAGGTGACCGGCGAACTGAAAGAGGACGCGTTGGATTTTGTTCTCTGGAAGCCGAAAAAAGAAGGGGAACCATACTGGGAGTCTCCCTGGTGTGAAGGAAGACCCGGATGGCATATCGAGTGTTCGGTGATGTCTAAAAAATATCTCGGTGAAGAGATCGATATTCATGCAGGCGGCGAGGATCTGATCTTCCCTCATCATGAAAATGAGATCGCACAGTCAGAGGCTGCAAATGACGTACCTTTTGCAAAATACTGGATGCACAACGGATTTTTAAATATCAATAACCAGAAGATGTCAAAATCCCTTGGCAACTTTTTTACGGTTCGCGATATCGCAGAGAAATACGATCTTCAGGTACTTCGTTTCTTTATGCTGAGCGCCCACTACAGAAGTCCGTTAAACTTCTCCGCAGATCTGATGGAGGCTGCAAAGAACGGCCTTGCGCGTATCGTGACCGCAGCCACTACTTTGAAGCGTCAGATGGATGCCACCACAAAGCAGGATATGACAGAGGAAGAGAAAGCACAGTTTGATGCAACGGAGGATTATGTAAAGAAATTCGAGGATGCCATGGATGATGACGCCAATACGGCAGACGCGGTATCGGCAGTCTTCGAACTGGTAAAATATATCAATACAAACGCATCCTCTGAAAACAGCCGTGTATTTCTGGAACTGTTATATGCACGTCTGAATACCCTCTGTGATGTTTTGGGCATTATCTTGGAGCAGGAAGAGGAACTGTTGGATGCAGAGGTGGAAGCACTGATCCAGGAGCGTACCGATGCAAAAAAAGCAAAGAATTTTGCAAGAGCAGATGAGATCCGCGAGGAACTGAAAAAACGCGGAATCTTATTAGAAGATACCAGAGAAGGCGTAAAATGGAAACGGGCTTAAACGCATATATCAAACAACAATTTGGTCTGGACCAGAAGGTTGACATCCGAACGGTCAGCCCTCTGACACTGGCCTATATCGGTGATGGTATTTATGAACTGATTGTCCGTTCCGTGATGGTAGCCCGGACAAACACCCGCGCAGGACTGTTGCATCGTCAGACGAGCCAGCTGGTAAAAGCAGAGGCTCAGTCAAAGATGATGGATATTCTATTGCCACAGCTTACCGATGAGGAAGAAAGCGTATATCGCCGGGGAAGGAATGCCAAATCATCCACCATGGCAAAGAACGCTTCCATCGGGGATTATCGAAGAGCCACCGGCTTTGAAGCGCTCATGGGATTCTTATATCTGACGGATCAGACGGAGCGCCTGCTGGAACTTGTTCCAGCAGGCGCTCCGTCTGATCCGTCAGACGGAGCGCCTGCTGGAACTTGTTCAATTGGCGATCGATACATATGAGCCCGGCGAGAGCAGATACGCAGAGGCCCATAACCGGCATGGAGGAAAGAAGGATCACCGGAAACAGGCAAGTGAGCAGGAACCGATGGAAGAGGGTTCTGAACATACCACCCAATCATGAATAGGAGTGCAAACATGGAAGATACACAGGTACGTGTGGAGGAGACAAAGATTGAAGGACGTAATGCGGTACTTGAGGCATTCCGCTCCGGAAAAACGATAGACAAACTGTATGTGCTGGACGGCTGTCAGGACGGACCGGTGCGCACCATCGTCCGTGAGGCAAGAAAGCATGATACGATCCTGAATTTCGTATCAAAGGAGCGTCTGGACCAGATTTCAGAGACGGGAAAACATCAGGGCGTGATCGCACAGTCAGCGGCGTATTCGTATGCAGAAGTAGAGGATCTGTTACAGATTGCAAGGGAGAAAGGGGAAGCGCCCTTTCTGATCCTTTTGGACAACATTGAGGATCCGCATAATCTCGGTGCGATCATCCGTACCGCAAATCTTGCCGGGGCACATGGCGTGATCATTCCAAAGCGCCGTGCAGTGGGACTTACGACAACGGTTGCGAAAGCCTCGGCGGGAGCGATCAATTACACACCGGTTGCAAAGGTCACGAACTTAACAAATACCATCGAAGATCTGAAAAAAGAAGGCATGTGGTTTGTGTGTGCAGACATGGGCGGCACCCGGATGTATGATCTGGATCTGAAAGGATCCATCGGTCTTGTGATCGGTAATGAGGGGGAAGGGGTCAGCAAACTGGTGCGCGAGCATTGTGATATGGTGGCTTCGATCCCGATGAAGGGCGATATTGATTCTTTAAATGCATCTGTTGCATGTGGTGTGCTGGCATATGAGATCCTGCGTCAGCGTTTGCAGGGCTGATTATTAGAAATGGGACAAAATGAATATGAGAATGTCCGTGATGAGGAATTGCTCTTGCAGATTTCGGAGGGGAATGACAGCATTACGGATTACTTGTGTAAAAAATATAAGCATCTGGTCAAAAAAAAAGCAAATGCGCTGTATCTGATCGGTGCCGAGAAAGAGGATCTGATCCAGGAAGGCATGATCGGCCTGTTTAAAGCAATCCGTGATTTTTCACCGGATAAAGAGGCATCCTTTTATCATTTTGCGGAGTTATGCATTTCCAGACAGATGTATCATGCCATTGAGGCATCCCGGCGCCTTAAGCATGCACCCCTCAATTCCTATATTTCCTTGTCGGAAGAGACGGGAGATGAGACGGGATTGACATTGGAAGACATGTTGACCGGGGCAACGGAACAGAATCCGGAGCGGCTGCTGCTTCAGCAGGAAGCCTGTCGGGACTTTTTTGAACATTTGGAGAGTGTTTTAAGTCCGATGGAAAAGCAGGTCTGTGACCTGTATCTGCAAGGAATGGATTACAGGCAGATCGCGGAATGTCTTGGGAAAACATCCAAATCCATAGACAATGCACTGCAGCGTATCCGTGGAAAGATCGGAAAGATGAGTCAATAAAAACAAGAACAGGTGGCGGTTTCATTCCGCCACCTGATTTTATTTTACAAGCAGATCCATAAGATACTCATAGACGTGTTCGCTCTGTTGTTTCCAGTTGTCACAGATCGCTTCTGCGATCTCGCGGTTGGAAACCGTGATCGTCAGATCAATGCGGGGATTGTCCTTTTCCTTTAACTGACAGCGGACGGCGTATTGATCGCCGGGCGCTTTGTAGTAGTCTGCAAGGACAGAAGCAGTCTCCCGGATGGCGAGTTGGTTCTCTGATAAATATGTACGGATATCTTCATGAATACCGGTAGAAAGTTTGTCCGAAAAGAAGGAAAGCGTCTCCGCACCCGCAGGAGTGATGGAGTAGCGGGTACTGTTGTGGGTAGATTCTTTCTTGATAAAGGCGCTGTCATCCAGTTCGTGCAGAGCTTCCTGCACGGTAAAGTAGTTTGTATATTCGTTTTCTAAAAAGAATTCTGAGATCTGCGTGCCGGAGAGGGGAAGATCCGAATCGTCCAGCAATGCAAGGATCATTAATTTATAGGTGGTTAAAGGTTCAGCCATAGAATTATATACCTCGTTTCTATGATGTCAGGCGACCTTGCCAGGTGTTTCGCTCGCGGAAGATCGCATGAATGCGGTTTAACACGCGTTTTTTATCGCCGCTCCATAAGGGGGCGATGAGCAAATGTTTCGGTCCGTCTCCGGTGATCCGGTGAAGAACGATATGTGCAGGTACATGTTCGATACAGGTCACCACAAACTGGCAATAGTCCTCCAGTTCAAAAACCGGAAAAGGGGCGG
>CAMBUC010000102.1 GCA_945871045.1 uncultured bacterium | reverse complement strand
GACCGGGAAGAGGGTTTCAGGATGAATGATGTGATGGTATCTTACTCGGTCTACGGTATAGTAGCGCTGATAGGAACCGCTGGTAGTCAGAGCGATATCTTTGCCCTCAATCAGTTCTGTATAACTTTCGCTTGCGGTGTCATCGGGATTTTCGATGGCAAAGGTCCAAAGAGATCCGTCGGGTTTGGTTCCTATGGACCGAATGTTTCCGCCAACATTTAAACTATAACCGGTAACTCCCTGTTCGATCAGGCTTTGCGTGATCCGTTCCAATGCATAACCTTTTGCGAAAGCGCCCACATCACAGGTTAACTCCGGATCTGCATAATATACCGTACTGTTGACAGAGTCTAAAACGACATCGTCGATGGCACAGTGCAAGGCGGCTTCCTGTAGTTCGAAAAGTTCCGGAAGAGATGCTGCGGCAGGATCAAGGCTTGCTTTTTCCCGGTGGTCGTGCCAGATAGAATAAACAGAACCCATTGCAAAATTTGTCATGCCGTTTGTCAGATCATAGATTTCTTTGCCCATTTCAAATAGAACGAAGAGATCAGGATCAACTTTGACAGGACTTTCAGAAGCGTGGGTGTTGACATAATTCATATTGTTCGTTCCGGTAAACGGATCGTATGCATCGTAAAGATTGTCGTACCGTTCCAGTTCTGCTTCAATGAATGCACAGACCTGATCAAAGTTCTCCTTGCTTTCGGAGTAGCCGATGATCGTTGTGACGGTGTCAAAGTAGTCAAAGTAAACGACATTATACTTTTCCATGTTGCCGGCAGGGGTGCCCGGGACTTTAAAGGAACAACCTGTTGGAAAAGCCAAGGTGAAACATAATAATATAGAAAGTAGTAAATTTCGTATCCTCATAATAACCTCAATAATTTTTGTGCCCATTATACGTTTTGCAGGAATGGATGTCAAGAATGCAATGAAGCGGAAAAGTCTTATAACACCTAGTAGTTTCTGGTATAAGCGGCTAAAAAACTTGACGATAAATAGGATTGTGCATATAATTGACTTATTAAACATGAATCTCATGAAAAATGTCAAGGAGGTAAACATGTCGTTTTTCAGAATGAACGGAGTGTCCGTTCCACATTTCAAACATACAGCGGCTATGAAAGCAGAGATCATGCCTGCCCCTGCATCAGTCATCATTCCGATGAACATGCATATTGGTGCGCCTGCAAAGCCGGTTGTAAAGGTAGGTGATATGGTAGGCGTTGGACAGTTGATTGGCGAAGCAAACGGTTTTGTCAGCAGTCCTGTCTATGCTTCTGTATCGGGAAAAGTAACAAAAGTCGACAAGATGGTCGCATCTAATGGCGCAATGGCAGACGCGGTAGTGATCGAGTCTGATGGAGAAATGCGTCCCTTCGAAGGTATCAAACCTCCGACAGTCACAAATTTTGATGAGTTTATTGCAGCGGTAAGAGAAAGCGGTATCATTGGACTTGGCGGTGCCGGATTCCCTACAGCAGTAAAACTTGGAGTAAAAGATCTGTCAGCAATCGAAGAAATCCTGATCAATGGTGCGGAATGTGAGCCATTTATCACAAGTGATACCAGAACGATGATCGATCGCGCTTCCGATATTAAAGAAGGAATTGAACTTCTTGAAAAATATCTTGGGGCGAAGAAGATTATTTTCGGTATTGAAAACAACAAGCCGGAAGCAATTGCGAAAATGAATGAGATTGCAGCGAATGATTCTGCTGTGTCTGTAAAGGCGCTTCCCAGCCAGTACCCGCAGGGAGGAGAAAAAGTTCTCATCTACAAACTCACGGGAAAGATGGTTCCGGAAGGAAAACTTCCTCTTGATGTTGGATGCATCGTGATCAATGTAACCACCCTTGCTACCATTGCATCCTATATCAGAACCGGTATGCCCCTTACCAGTAAATGTATTACGGTGGATGGTTCTGCCATCAAGACACCGAAGAATGTCATTGTTCCCATCGGAACGCGGATGAAGGATGTATTTGCATTTGTCGGTGAATTCAAAGAAACACCGAAAAAGGTGATCTACGGTGGCCCGATGATGGGTATCGCCGTTCCGTCTTTCGATCAGCCGGTACTCAAAAATACAAATGCCATCATTGCCTTTGGCAAAAAAGACGCAGAGCGTCCGGAGGAGACTCCCTGTATCCATTGCGGCAACTGTGTCAACAGTTGTCCCTTCGGTCTAAATCCGATAGCCTTTGCAAAGGCATTGGAGCTCAAAGATTATGAGGCTCTCGAGGCATTAAAGATCAATACCTGTATGGAGTGCGGATGCTGTGCATACAGTTGTCCGGCGAAGAGAAACATCATTGCCCGTAACAAGCTTGCAAAGGCAGAACTGCGCAATTACAAGCAGAAACAGGCAGAGAAAGAAAAGGAGGCTTAATACCGTGGAAGAGAATATGATTGTGTCAGTATCGCCTCATATTTTTTCAAAGCGCACCACCAAAAGCATCATGCTTGATGTGATCATTGCCCTGATTCCGGCAGCGATCGCGTCCGTGATTCTCTTTGGCATGAGGAGTTTACTTGTGATCGCCACATGTATTCTTGCGTGCGTGATATTTGAAGCGTTATTTAATATCATTGTAAAGAAAAAGCAGACGATCGGTGATCTTACTGCGATCATTACCGGTTTGCTTCTGGCTATGAACCTTCCGGCAGATATACCTGTCTGGCAGGCAATTGTCGGTTCCTTTGCAGCGATCATCGTTGCAAAGAATCTGTTTGGCGGGCTTGGAATGAACTTTGCGAATCCCGCTATCACAGGACGTATCATCATGCTGATCGCATTTACCGGTACGATGACATCAGCGGTCATGCCTACGATGGCAGATGCGGTGGCAGGGGCGACTCCGCTGGCTCAGCTCAGCGCCGGCGAAGAAGTAGGCGCTTCTATGCTGGACATGTTCCTTGGTATCCGTGGCGGCGCGTTAGGTGAGACTTGTGCCCTTGCGCTTCTGATCGGAGGAATCTATCTGATCGCCCGTAAGGTGATCATGTGGCATACTCCGGTGGCATTTATCGGATCTGTGTTCCTGCTTTCATTGCTTTATACCGGAGATCCTGAGATGGCATTGATCTATACCCTTTCCGGTGGAGTATTTTTAGGCGCATTTTTCATGGCCACTGATTATGTAACAACACCGACTACTCCGGTGGGACGTTTTGTGTTCGGACTGGGATGTGGTATCATTACCTGTCTGATCCGTTTCTATGGAAGTTATCCCGAAGGTGTTTCATTCTCAATTTTGCTGATGAACATTCTGACACCGTATATTGAGAAATGGACAGCGAAAAAAGTATTTGGGGGTGCAGGAAAATGAAATCAAATGTGAAAAGCGTAGTTGTACTTACGGCAATCTGTGTCGTAGTAGCAACATTTCTTTCTGTTACAAACTTTTTTACAGCCCCTGTGATTGAAAATAACAAGGCAGCAGCAGCCTATGATTCACTCTATGAGGTGATGCCGGATGCAGCCGGTTTTGAGGACGTTGAGATTCCCGCAGATGCACCTGCAACGGTTATCGGTCTTTATAAAGAGACCAGCGGACTGGGCTATGTAGCGACCCTTTCTACCACCAGCCAGTATTCGTCAGACAATATGGGAATCACGGTTGCCATCGGAGCAGACGGAACGATCGTTGGTGTAACTTTAACAGGATATTATGAGTCTAAGGACTTTGGACCGGATTATCCGCAGACATATGTAGGTGCTGATTCTGCACTGAATGGAATTGATACATTTGCCGGTGTCACTTATTCATCCGCAGCATTTAAGGGAGCAATCCAGGATGCCTTCTCGGTATTAGTTTCCAGTGGTGCAGTAGCGGAAGGACAGAAGAGTGAAGAGCAGATGATCAAGGAACTGATTCCGGTCGTTTTGCCGGGATGTGCAGATGCTCTTGGAGCAGCACAGATCACAGAGATCGATCCGATGGGATATACAGCAGCCTATGCTGCAAATAACCATTGCGGCTATGCGGTTGTTACTTCAAGTGATGCAGGAACGATCGTAGGTGTGATCAACGCATTTGGTGATGTGAAGTGCTATGATCTTGAAGGCAACGAGGTAGATGGACCTGTTGAGGAATTAAAGTCAGCATTCCCTGTTCTTGCAGAGGAGCGTGCGGAAGACAACCTGAAAGCAGCCAAGAAAGCAGTCGGCGATGATGCGGAACTGACTCCCATTGCATCTGTGCCCGGTTTTGGCGCTGTGACCGGTGCCTATGAGGCAGTTGTTGGAGAGGATGCTTATTATGTATTCAATTCAATCACCTTTGGATACAGCAACGAGTTAATGGAATCAGCCATCGTATTAGATGCAGAGGGTTCGGTTGTTACTTACAAGTCCATTTCCTCTCTGATCGTTCATGGCGATTACTATACAGAACATGAACTGACCGATGCGAGTGCATATGTATCCCGTTTTGTTGGTGTCAATGAGGCATCTTATTCCGATGATACGGCGATGGTTGCCGGCGCAACCTGCACTGCGACAGCAGTATCAGATTCCATCCATGCTGCATTCAATGCATTTCAGGCAGTAAAGGAGGCAGAGTAATGAATAAAACATCGAAAACATCGATTTTTCTGAAAGGACTGATCAAGGAGAATCCGGTGCTTGTCCTGATCCTCGGAACTTGTCCGACACTTGCAACAACGACCAGTGTGATCTCTGCGATCGCAATGGGACTTGCAGCGACAGCGGTACTCCTTTGCTCAAACATGGTAATTTCCGCACTTAGAAATATTATTCCCGACAAGGTACGTATTCCGTGCTATATCGTAGTTATTGCCGGATTCGTAAGTGTCGTTCAGATGTTAATGCAGGCATATTTGCCGGATCTCTACGATATGTTAGGTGTTTACCTTGCCCTTATCGTAGTAAACTGTATCATCTTAGGACGTGCGGAAATGTTTGCGCGTAAGAATACAGTATTTGATTCTGCATTAGACGGACTTGGCATGGGAATCGGATTTACCATCGCGCTTTTACTGATGGCAACCTTCAGAGAAGTATTAGGAAATGGTACATTTGCTGGAATCAGCATTCCTGTTCTTTCTGAGTATAATGTTCCGATATTAACAGCTTCTCCCGGCGGCTTCTTCGCTTTTGGATGTATCATTGCTTTGGTTTCCGCAATTACAAACAAGCCGAAGGACAAGATCGGTTGTGAGGGATGTGCGGCAGCAGAGACCTGTGGCGGCAAATGCCCTTCAAATGAAAAGAAGGAGGATGGTGTAAATGCTTAAGAGTCTTCTTGTTATATTAATGTCATCGGTTTTGGTGAACAACTATGTGCTTTCCAAATTCCTGGGTATCTGTCCGTTCCTTGGTGTTTCCAAGAAAACAGATCAGGCAGTAGGAATGGGATTGTCCGTTATTTTTGTCATGCTCCTTGCAACACTTGCGACCTGGCCGATCCAGACATTTTTACTTGATCCCCTGGGACTTGGATATTTACAGACGATCGTGTTCATTCTGGTAATTGCTGCATTAGTGCAGTTGTTGGAGATGGTATTAAAGAAATACATTCCTGCATTGTACCAGTCATTGGGCGTATACCTTCCCCTGATCACTACCAACTGTGCAGTGCTTGGTGTAACGATCAATAATATTTCTGATGGTTATGGTTTTATAGAATCAATGGTAAGTTCGCTTGGATGTGGTCTTGGCTTCCTGCTTGCAATGTGGCTCTTTGCCGGAGTGAGAGGAAGAATTGAAAATTCAAATCCGCCGAAGCCGTTTCAGGGTGTGCCGATTGCATTGATTTCTGCATCGATCGTTTCTATTTCATTTTACGGATTTGCAGGAATCATTGAAAAACTGTTTGCATAATTGTAAGGAGAGAATGACTTATGTTAAAAGTTGTATTGATCGCGGTTTTGCTTGTAGGAGGAGTTGGACTTATCGCAGCAGTTCTGCTTTCAGTTGCATCTACTGTATTTGCAGTTCCTGTAAATGAAAAAGAGGTTGCGATCCGAGACGTGCTTCCCGGAGCAAACTGTGGAGCCTGTGGATATTCAGGCTGTGATTCATATGCGAAAGCATTAGCTAATGAAGCGAATATTCCGGCGAACCTTTGCCGCCCCGGTGGAAATGACGCGATGGTCGCTATTTCCGGGATCCTTGGTGTAGAGGTCACTGAATCAGAGAAACTCGCAGCGCTGGTACAGTGTGCCGGTGACTGCAATGCCTGCAAGACAAAATCAGAGTATCAGGGAATTGATTCCTGTGCTGCAGCAAAGATGCTTTTTGGCGGGCCGAATGCATGTATGCATGGATGTCTCGGCTGTGGAGATTGTACAAACGTATGTGAGTATGATGCGATCCATGTAGTGAACGGCGTAGCTGTTGTAAATCAGAACAACTGTGTGGCTTGCGGTCTTTGTGCAGATGCATGTCCGAATCATCTGATCGATCTGGTGCCGGTGAAGAAAGTGGCAGCAGTTCGCTGTTCAAACAAGGATAAGGGAGCGATCACACGTGCGGCTTGTTCGAAAGGTTGTATTGGCTGTATGAAATGTCAGAAGAATTGTCCGAGCGGCGCAGTTACTGTAGCGAATAATTTCGCTCGCGTGGATTACTCTAAATGTACAGGATGTGGCATTTGTGTAGAGGGTTGTCCGGTGAAATGTATCAGTATGGTACAATAGAAACTGTTTGATAGATCGAAGCGCGTGAACAAACGCGCTTCGATTTTGGTTATGAATGGCGGATCATATGCCGTGAAAAGATGATATGGAAAAGAAAAAAAACGTGAAATTGGATATCATTATGATTGCAGGTATGATAGCCATCGGGCTGTTGTTCCTTGTGATCGTGCTTCTTACGCAAGAAGAAGGGGAAGAGGTGGTTGTGGAAGTGTCCGGAAAACCGGTTGCTTCATTTTCTTTAGCAGAGGATCAGACCTATGTGATCGATGGATCCGGCGGGACAAATACATTAGTGATCAAAGATGGACATGCGTGGGTGGAAGAAGCCAGCTGCCCCGACGGACTCTGCAAGAATATGGGAAAGATACACAATTCGTCCCAGTCGATCGTTTGTCTGCCGAATGAAGTGGTCATTCGGATCGTTGGCGGTGAAGCATCTGAAATAGATGCAGTCATATATTAAAAGGTGTAAGTATGAATACAACAAAAATAGCAAAATATGGATTGCTCATAGCATTGGCAATGGTGCTCAGTTATGTGGAATCCCTTGTGCCCGCTTTTTTTGCGGTGCCGGGCATGAAACTGGGACTGACGAACGTGGTGGTTTTGTTTGCATTGTATGCCATGGACTTTAAAAGTGCGA
>CAMBUC010000101.1 GCA_945871045.1 uncultured bacterium | reverse complement strand
GGGAAGATCAGCCGGGTGCGAAAGGCGTTCTGGTCAGCTTTGGCGGGTGCGGAGTGCGTATTGTTTCTTCTTTCCGTTCCGATCTTCATTTTCGCAGGACCAGTGGTCGGGCAGTTGCGTGATGATCCAAAGGTCATCGAACTTGGTATCCGCGCCCTGCGGCTCATGTGTGTGGGTCAGCTGTTTGTCCCCCTCACGATGATGGTTGAGATGGGCTTCCAGAGTATCGGAGAAAAACTGCTGGCGAGTTTCGGATCCTGTCTGCGGAGCGGACTGGTGTTTATCCCTACATTACTGATCCTGAAAAATCTGAGAGGTATGTCGGGCGTGCAGGAGGCACAGCCGTTATCCTTTGTGTTCACATTTGTTGTGTGTCTGTTTTTGTGCAGGATTTATTTAAAGCGCGTGAGAGAGTAAAGTTGATGTTGAGCAGGGAGTTTTTGGTTGTATAAGTCTGGTTTTCACCTATAATAATGGAGAAAGATCGTGACTGTAAAGGTGCTGAGCAGTTACGAGAGGTTGTAACTCATTCCGATAGCAGAGAGGGTGATCGTAGATGGGAACATTTTTTAATCCGGATAATGAGAGTTTCAAACAGGCTGTTAGAAGCAGGATCTATGTAGATAAGACGGGGTTGTTAGAAGAATTGAATCGGATTCTTGCATCAGAAGAAAAATGCATTGCACTCAGTCATGCCCGCAGATTCGGAAAGTCACAGGCAGCAGCGATGATCGATGCGTATTATAGTCTTGGCAGTGATTCCAGAGATCTTTTCTTACCATATAAGATTGCGAAGGAAAATGATTTTGAAGAACATTTGAATCAATACAATGTGATTCATATGGATATTTCGTCTATTGCAGATTTTCACAAGGAAGATCTGGTGGAAACGATCATTGGAGATATCTGCGATGATTTTGCTGAAGAATATGACGATGTGGACTGCAGCAAAGACATAAACAAAGTGATCATGCAAGTGTATAAGAAAACCGGAATAAAGTTTATTATCATATTCGATGAGTGGGATTGCGTTGTGCGTAATCATGCCGACAGACCGGATCTGGTGCATGATTACTTGCAGCTGCTGCATTCGCTTTTTAAAAGTGAAGAATCCAAGCATTTTTTAGCGCTTGCATATATTACTGGAATTCTACCGATCAAAAAGATCAAGGATGAGTCTGCGCTGAAAAATTTCAGAGAATTTACAATGATCAGTTCAAAAAATCTGACAGAGTATTTTGGATTTACAGAAGATGAAGTGAGAGAATTGTGCAGGCAATATGGGATGAATTTTGAATCTGTAAAAGAGTGGTATAACGGCTATCTGATCGGTAAAAAGCACATGTACAATCCAAACTCTGTCTATCAGGCGATGATCGATCATGATTTGAATTCCTACTGGAAGAACACTTCTGCATTTGAGTCAATTAATACGTACATTACATTAGATTATGATGGCTTAAAGGAAGATGTCATAAACATGCTGTCAGGCGGCAGAGTGCCTGTGAATGTTCATACATTTTCGAATGATCTTTCTATCATACATTCGAAGGATGAAGCACTGACTGCGCTGATCCATTTGGGATATTTGGGATATGATATGGAAAGTGAAGAGGCATATATACCAAATTACGAGGTAGCACTTACGTATCAGGCTGCATTGGCGGTAGGTGGCTGGAGCGAGATTTCAAAAACGATCTCACGTTGTCAGGAACTCTTGATGGCAACCATAAGAAAACAATCAGAAACAGTAGCAGAACTTGTGGAACTTGCGCACGAGGCATATACATCTATACTCAAATATAATGATGAAAATGCGCTGAGTTGTTGTATTACCATGGCATACTTCACTGCGCCTGCATATTACAATGTGATCAGAGAATTTCCATCAGGCAAAGGCTTTGCGGATATTGTATTCTTACCAAGAGTAGATACAGTGAACAAACCTGCAATGATCATAGAATTGAAGTATGAAAACGATGCAGATTCGGCGATCCGTCAGATAAAGGAAAAACGATATGCCGGTCAGTTGAAGGGATATGGGAAAGAAATTCTTCTTGTTGGCATTTCTTATGGCAAGGACAAAAAGCATGAGTGTATGATAGAAAGTGTAGACAATGAAGCATACAACTATGATGAGGAGACCGGAAAAATAACGCGTAATGAGGCGTATGACGGATGCAATGCACTGTTTAAGTTGCCACTGGATGCGAAAAAGGCAGATGCCAAAAAGGCGGAAAACTATCTGAAATCGTTAGATCAGACGCCGGAGGAGGAACAGGAAGAACTGGATAAGGAATTGGAACATCTGCCGGAGTCTCAGCGCAAGGAGATCGAAGAAGGTGAGGCACAGAATGAAATGTTACGGGCATTTGCGCACACGCTGACTGCTGAGAATATCGATGAACTGTGCGAGAAGGTGGAAGGCAGTGAAGCGGTCGTGGATGTGGACTGGGATTCTGACTGGGTGGAGTTTTCCACCGCAGGTGAAGCAGGCAGCAGCGGCGGCATGGTGATGAGTGAATTTAAACTACTGTTTCCGGATGATGCACCGCGTATCAGTATCTTAAGTTATGGAGTTTCCAGTGGCGGAGCAGATGGAACTGTATCTGCATACATTTCGGTACTGCGCAGATATAAGGATGGTACGATCACCTGTGTAGATTATGTGCCGAAGGATTTAAATCTGTAAAATAATTGCAATAAAAAAGGATACATCTTCTCTTGGATTGGGAAGACGTATCCTTTTGTTTCAGTTATGCAATTAAGCAGCCTGTTTTGCGTCAGTCTTTTCCGTTAATTTTTTGATACCCTGAATGGCAACGATGACACCGAGGATCAGCAGCAGTACAGCAAAGATGAGCTGCATGGTGCTTCCGAGGGTCAGGCCGGTGGTTGTCAGAGCGGTGAAAAGTTTAACAATGGTCATGGTCAGTGCGGTAAAGGTTACTGCCATCATGAAAAACATGGGAACCCACAGCATGACACCCTGACGTTTCGTCTTCTTTAAGAATACTGCACAGGCAACAAGAGCCAGTACGGACAGCAGCTGGTTTGCGGATCCAAACAGCGGCCAGATCTCAGCGTAGCCGACCTTTGCCAGCATGAATGCGAGGATCAGTGTGATGATGGTGGCAAACCATGCGTTTGTGACTACCTTCTTGAAGGGGCTTAAGTGCTCCATGTCAGTATCCTCATCGATGAAGAACTCCTGGAAGGAAAGACGTGCAACACGTGCTACGGAGTCCAGAGATGTCAGTGCGAATGCGGATACAGCAAGGGTGATCAGTGTAAATACGAGCTGATAAGGTAAGCCGATGACTGTTAAGAAGTTTGCAATTGCACCTGCGAAAATCTGGGGCTGCGTGGTCAGACCCTGTGCAGCAGCCTCACCGTCTGCAAAAGAAGCAACGGCGATCAGAGCGATAACAGCAAGCATACTCTCCATAAGCATGGCACCGTAAGATACAGGCAGCATGTTCTTTTCGTTTTTGATCTGCTTGGAAGCAGTTCCGGAAGATACCAGTGAGTGGAAACCGGAAACAGCACCACAGGCGATGGTTACGAACAGGATCGGGAACAGATACTGTCCATTTACGTTAAATCCGTTGAATGCAGAAAGGTTGCATGACGGATTGGAAACAAATACACCGATGACAGCGCCCACGATCATGAAGATCAGAAGGTAACTGTTTAAGTAATCACGGGGCTGAAGCAGTGCCCATACCGGAGTAACACATGCGATCAATACATAGGCAAATACGATGAGATGCCAGGTGCTTCTTGAAAGATAAATGGGGCAGTTCAGACCGATGGCGATCGCTGCGACCAGCATCACGATGGCGATACCGGTATTGACCCATTTATTTAATTTTGCATATTTTAAAATGAAACCAAGTGCAACTGCCTCCAAGATAAATAAGATCGAAGTGGTTGCAACCGCACCGTTTGCTGCGATGGTTGAGGTAACAACGCCTGCGTCATCCACAGCAAATCCGTTGAAAGTTCCTGCTACGACATCTGCGAAAGCAGCGATAACCAGGATGCAGAAGAGCCAGCAGAATAACAGAAACAGTTTCTTGCCCAGTTTTCCGATGTACTCCTCGATAATGTAACCGATGGTACGTCCCTTATTTTTTACAGATGCATACATCGCTGCAAAATCCTGTACGGCACCGAAGAACACGCCACCGATCAGGATCCATAAGAGAACCGGGACCCAGCCGAAGATGGCAGCCTGGATCGGTCCGTTGATGGGACCGGCACCGGCGATGGACGCGAACTGATGTCCGAAAACGACATTGGTGTCGGCGGGAACATAGTCCACACCATCCTCCAGTTCATAGGCAGGAGTTTTTGCATTGGGGTCGATGCCCCATTTGTTTTGAAGATAACGTCCGTACAGGAGATAAGCGCCTCCCAGTACCACAAGGGCGATGATCATCATTAAGATACCATTCATAATCTAACCTCTTTTCTTCTAGTTTTGGTATATATTTCGAAAATGTTTTATCACTTTACAAAAACAAAATCAAGAGCAACCAAATAAGATAAAGCCGTTTTCAAAAAAAACTAATATTATTAAGTTTGATCTGATCGAATGGATGATGTGATGCTGCTTGAATCCAACGGGGTTTTATATTATGATGGAAAGCAGCAAGTGCAAATGATCTGCATTCAGACTGTGCAGCAAAAGTATTATTGAAAAAAAGGAATTCTGGTGAGGAAAAAATGAAGTTATTGGTGGTAGAAGATGACCGCGCATTAAATCAGGGGATTGCGTTATCCTTTGGCAGCGAGACGGTTGTTCAGGCGTATGGTTTCAAAGAGGCTGAAAAACTGTTTGATGACAGCATTGATCTGGTGATCCTCGATGTCAACCTTCCGGATGGAAGCGGACTGGATCTGTGTCGTATGATCCGGGAGAGCAGTCACGTTCCTATCATATTTCTGACGGCAAATGATCTGGAAATTGATATTGTCACAGGGCTTGAAAGCGGTGCGGATGACTATATCACAAAGCCGTTTTCTCTGGCAGTACTGCGGGCGAGAGTGAATGCAGTGACGAGGCGGCGGATGAGTGACGGAAACTTCGTCGCGGTGGGGAATTATTCCTTTGATTTTGATCATATGAAGTTTCTGGATGGCGACATGCCGGTGGAACTGAGCAAAACGGAACAGCGCCTGTTAAAGCTGTTTGTGCAGAATATGGGACAGACCTTATCCCGGGATTTGCTGCTTCAGCGGATCTGGTCGGATGGAGCGGAATTTGTAGAAGAGAATGCCCTGTCTGTAACGGTGAAGCGGCTGCGTCAGAAACTGCCTGATGCGCCCATCCGAACAGTTTACGGCATCGGTTATGTATGGGAGAAATAAATATGTTGTATATTATATTGATTGTTGTGATCGTGGTGTTGGCTGCACTTGTGGTTATGATGTATCAGCGGACGTCAAATATTATGTCCGTTTTGGAGCGCATGATCGATGGGGCGATCGACAATACCTTTTCAGAGAGCTCCTTTAACGAAAAAAGGCTCTCAAAGTTGGAAGCGAAAATGTACCGCTACCTGTCGGCAGGGAGCACATCGCTTCGTCAGGTCAACCAGGAAAAAGACCGGATCAAAACATTTATTGCGGATATCTCGCATCAGACGAAGACACCGATCGCAAACATTTTATTGTATGCGCAGCTCTTAAAAGAAGCACCGAATCTGGATGAGGGGGCGAGACGGATCGTCGGACAGATCGAAGCGCAGACAGAAAAACTAAGTTTTTTGATCGCTTCCTTAGTCAAGACCTCGCGGCTGGAAAATGGGATCATCGCTGTGGCGCCAAAGCAGAATCCGGTGGGAGAACTGCTTCGTCAGCTGGAACAATCGTATGCGTCCGAAGCCGGGCAAAAGGGCGTGGCCTTTCGGGTAGATATCCCCACAGAACCGACTGCTTTTTTTGATCAGAAATGGACGCTGGAGGCACTTTCAAATATCGTGGATAATGCGATCAAATACACGCCGTCCGGTGGTCTGGTCACGGTCAGCACCCGGGAATACGAATTGTTTGTATGTGTTGATGTGACGGACACTGGGATCGGCATGACAGAGGACGAAACCGCGAAGATATTTGCCCGATTTTACCGTTCTCCCCGGGTCTATGAGGAGAAGGGCGTTGGGATCGGTCTGTATCTGGCACGGGAGATCGTGAGTAAAGAGGGAGGATACATCAAGGTGTCCTCCGAACTTTCCAAGGGTTCTGTGTTTTCTGTTTTTTTGCCGAAGCAGTTGCGCGTTCGAGAGGGCAGTCCGTAGGGGATGTTTGGAAACAGACCTGATTATGCTTGAATAAAATATGAGTGTATATTAAGATACTTTGTAACTGTTCAGAACAGATCGGAGCGGAACCGCGTAGATCGTGAAAACATGATTCAGGAGTGAAAAAATCCCATCGTCGAAGACGATTTTCATGGATTTTTTCATCGTGACTGTGAAGGTACTGAACAGTTACGATACTTATACAAAATGATGTTTGGAGGAGTTCTGTTTTGAGTGAAAACAAAAACCGTGAAAAATTTGCATCAAGGCTGGGCTTTATTCTGGTATCCGCCGGCTGTGCGGTAGGACTGGGAAATGTCTGGAAGTTTCCGTATATTTGCGGAATGTATGGTGGGGCGGCATTTATTTTGATCTATCTGGTCTGTCTGGCTGTAATGGGGATACCGATTCTCATCTGTGAGTTTGCTATCGGTCGGGGAAGCAATAGCAGTATCGGTACGGCGCTGACGACGCTGGAGCCGGAGGAAACCAGATGGCACCATTTTAAATGGTTCGGTTTCTCCGGAAACTATCTGCTCATGATGTTTTATACGATGGTTGCAGGCTGGATGATCTATTACGTATATGTCATGGCTTCAGGGAGGATCGGAAACGCAGGTGTAGAAGTGATCGAGAACGAATTTCTGGGAATGCTTCAAAATCCCCGTACCATGATGGCGTTTACGCTTCTTGTAATTTTCCTGTGCATCGGCATCTGTTCCTTTGGTATACAAAAGGGTGTGGAGCGGGTGAGCAAGGTCATGATGATCCTGCTCATCGTGTTGATGATCGTGATGGCAGTGCGTTCCGTGACGCTTGCAGACAGTGCGAAAGGTCTGCGTTTTTATCTGGTTCCGGATTTTGGCAAAATGGTGGATCAGGGCATCGGCAATGTGTTATTTGCTGCCATGACACATGCATTTTTCACGCTAAGTGTAGGTATGGGTTCCATGGAGATCTTCGGAAGTTATCTGTCCAAGGAGCGTAAGCTGACAGGGGAATCGGTCAATGTGGTATTGATCGATACGATGATCGCACTGGTTGCGGGAA
>CAMBUC010000100.1 GCA_945871045.1 uncultured bacterium | reverse complement strand
GCCGCTTCAGATCAAAGAACACCAGACGTTCACCGATCATGTTCATGCGCTTGTCTCTCAGCCCTTGACGGATGAAAATGCTTCTGCCATACTGGATGAGATCTTAGCATTTTTGGTCCGTTGGCTTTACCGTCACATACTGAGCAGTGATATGATGATCGGTAAAATGGAGTCTACCGATCCTTTTGCGTTCACTCCCAAATATCACACCGGTGTTGCACTGATCGACGAAGAACACCGCCGTTTGTTTGAGATTATACGTGATACAAACGCACTGATTCACAATGATCTGCTTCATGACAAATACGATGAGATCATGAATCTGGTGAATGAACTGCGCGATTACACCGAATACCACTTTAATCACGAACAGGAATACATGCAGAAGATCAACTATCCACAGTTTGATGCACAACTCCGTGCACATACTGCTTTTATGGAGAAGTTTACAAACATCACTTTAGAAGAATTAGATGAGATTGACAACAATCAGCAGGAATATCTGATGCAGTTCATCGATTTTCTTTCCTCTTGGCTTGTCAATCATGTCTTAAAAATGGATACAAAAATCGGTGAGTATGCACGTGAAAACCTTTAGTTATTCTGTGATCTTTCAGAAAAAATATCGGGCGCAACAGTTTGTTCTGTTACGCCCGCTTTTCTTTTACTCTGAGAATGTATAACACATATCATACCACTGCTCATCGCCCCAGGTGGAACCGGAAATTCCAAGATTTTGAAATCCCATTTTTTCATACATGGCGATCTTGCCTTCCAGACAGGTGAGATTCACGCGCTTGCGGCCTTTTTCCCGTTCCTTCTCTAAATACCTGCCCATGACTTCCCTCGCAAGTCCCTGCATGCGATACGCAGGAAGCACATTCAGTCCCAGCAGCATGACGGTATCCCCCTTTGGATCATGCAGACTTGTATCCTTGAAAAAATCATCCCGGAAAACAGTATCCATTGTAGCAATGCCACATAAAAAAGCAGCCAGTTTTCCGGTCGTCTGATCAACCGCCACAAGGAACTGATCGGGAACCTTTGCGATCCGCTCCCGCATCATCTCCTCCGAACACGCTTCATTTGGCGGAAAACAGATAGTTTCCATCTCCACCGCCTGATCTGCCTCCTCCGGCAAAATCTGCCGAAACAGCATCCGATCAGCCAATGCACATCCATGCATCGCATCCTTTTCCGTAAATTTTTCCGTTGCTTTTTCTTTTAACATCATAAAATCCTTCCTACTACATTTTTACACAATTATAACAGTTCCGAAAGTGCCTCGATATCTTCCTCTGTTGTGGACCAGCTGGTCGCAAAACGCACAACGGTATGGTCGGCATCATAGTTTTCCCAAAAACCAAAGGCTACCTTTTCACTCAATTGCTTCATCCTCTCGTTCTCCAGAATGATAAACTGCTGATTCGTCGGTGAATCGATAAAGAAACGGTAGCCCTTCTCATGAAACAGTCTCTTTAACTTTTCCGCTAATGTGATGGCATGGGCGCCAATCTCCTCATACAAATGATCGGTAAACAGGGTGTCGAACTGGATACCCAGCAGTCTGCCTTTGGCCAGCAAGGCTCCATGCTGCTTGATCTGCGTCAAAAAATGCATCGGTGCATTCTTTTTTGTGAAAACGATCGCTTCTCCGCAAAGAGCACCAACCTTGGTTCCTCCGATATAGAAGACATCACACAATTGTGCCAGTTCTTCTAATGTGACATCATTTGCTTTACTGGCAAGACCATAACCAAGTCTTGCTCCGTCAACAAACAATGGCATTTTATAATTTTTGCATACAGCAGATATTTCTGTCAACTCCTGTTTTGAATATATGGTTCCATATTCTGTCGGAAACGAGATATAGACCATACCGGGAAATACCATATGCTCATAGTTTTCATCTGCATAATAAGCCCTCACATAGGCATCAATGGCAGCAGCACTTAATTTTCCGTTCTCTCCCGGAAGTTCCAATACTTTGTGTCCGGTGTACTCGATCGCACCTGCCTCATGCAGACTCACATGTCCGGTTTTTGCTGCGATCACACCCTCATAAGGTGCCAGCATCGTACTGATAATGAGCTGGTTCGTCTGGGTGCCGCCCACAGCAAAATATACATCTGCATCGGGGCAACCACAGGCATCTTTTATTTTTCCGATGGCACGCTCACAATACGGATCGGTTCCATAGCCGGAAAGATTCTCCAGATTTGTTTCCATCAAACGCTCCATGATCTTCGGATGCGCCCCTGCAATATAATCACTCGTAAAACACAACATTTCTGATATCCTCCTCACTTCTTTTGAAAAAGGGCTGAGCGCTAGGCTCAGCCCTAAAAAACACATATCTTTTTCAGATGATTTAGAGGATGACTCCTTTTTTGATCACCTGTTTTAATTCAAAGTGCTCGTCACATAAAAGCACATTTCCATATCGTCCTTCTTCCAAAGTACCATAATCTGCATCGATTCCGATTGCTTTCGCAGGATTCTCGCTGGCAGCTCTGATGGCATCGATTGGCTCAATGCCAGCCTCATTAATGGCATACTGCATATTCTCAAATAAACAGATCGATCCACCGGCGATCGTATCCGGCTTTTCTGTCAGAACCGCACGTTTACCGCAAACAGTCACCTTCTGTCCGCCCAGCATATAATCTCCATCCGGAAGTCCTGTGGACTCCAGACTGTCGGAAATCAGGATCACCTTGTCAGAACCAAAGGTCTTGAAAGTGAAGCGGATCATTGCAGGATGCACATGGATACCGTCAGAGATCAGTTCCACCGTAGCGCCTTCTTCCAGTGCTGCGATGATGGGACCCGGCTCTCTATGGGTAATACCCGGCATTGCATTATACAGATGGGTCAAATGTTTTGCACCCTTTTGGAAGGCTTTCTTCGCATCATCATAACCGGATACCATATGGGCAAGGGAAATCCTCACTTTATCTGCATACTTTTCAATAAAATCGATATTTCCGGGTACTTCCGGTGCGATATCCACAAGTTTGATCAGACCTCCGCTGGCTTCCATAAGCCTGTCAAACATACCTTCATTTGCTGTCATGACATAAGCAGGATTCTGGGCGCCCACTTTACTCATACTGATATAGGGGCCTTCCATATTGATACCCACCAGATCTGCACCCGAAGTGTTCGTATGCTCTTTGGCAGCCTTCATAATGGACATCAACTGCTCTTCAGAAAGTGTCATGGTAGCAGGACAGATCGCAAGCACGCCGTTTTTTCCTTCGAACTCGGCAATCTTGCTGATACTCTCTTCGCTGGCATCGCAAAAATCCTTTCCTACGGCTCCATGAAAATGGATGTCGATGAGTCCGGGAATCGCATACATGCCATCCGCATCGATGACTGCATCATCTGATCCGATCGCAGATTCATTTACAAAACGTCCGTCTTTGATATAGAGCGTCCGTTTCTCAAATCCCGAAGAAGAATACACCAACGCATTTTTAATTATCATACTAAACTCAAGGCCTCCTCATCACCGATCAGGATAAAGTCAGGGTGCATCTGTAAGATGGAAGCAGGTACCTGCGGTGTCACAGGTCCAAAGAATGCATCTTTGATGATCTGGGCTTTATTCTTGCCATTAGCAACCATAAGAACTTTTCTAGCCTGCATGATGGTACGGATACCCATCGTATATGCCTGTCTGGGAACTTCATCCGCACTGTTAAAGAATCTCTTGTTTGCTTCGATGGTACTTTCTGTCAGATCCACGCAGTGGGTTCCAAGTTCGAAATTATCAGCGGGCTCATTAAATCCGATATGACCATCCTCACCGATTCCGAGAAGCTGGAGATCGATACCGCCAACTTTTTCAATGATCTCATCATATTCCTTGCAGGCTGCATCCGCATCCATATTGGATCCGTTTGGAACATAGATGTTCTCAGGCTTTACATTTACTTTATTGAATAAATTCTCATGCATGAAATACCAGTAACTCTGCTCGTGATCTCTCTTTAATCCGCGATATTCATCGAGGTTCACGGAAGTGATCTGAGAAAAGTCAATATCGCCTTTGTTGTACCAATCTACAAGCTGGGCATAGGTTCCAACGGGAGTTCCTCCGGTTGCAAGTCCAAGTACACAGTCAGGTTTCATGATCACCTGTGCAGAAATGATATTTGCTGCTTTTCTTGACATATCGTCATAATCTTTTGCACGAATAATTCTCATACTTTTAGCCCTCACTTTTTATAAAATTATATACGGCACCGATCATTCCGGCGTCATTTTTTAATGTTGCAGCTTTGACCTCAAGATCTTTGGCAAATGCCGGCATGATCATCTCCTTCACACGTTTCTCTAAAGGTCTGATCAGAAGTTCTTCCTGAGAAGATACTCCGCCGCCCACAAGGATCAACTTCGGATTGAAGATATGGATCATGCTGGAAAGACCAACTGCGATCTCATCAATCCAATCCTGCAACAATTTGACTGCACGCGCATCGCCCTGATTCACTGCGTCAAAAATCACTTTTCCGTTGATCCAATCGGGATCGATCTTTTTGGCTTGTCTTACAAGAGCCGTCGTTGCTGCATAGTACTCATAACATCCACGCTGGCCACAGTGACACATCTCGCCATCTAAAGCATGGATACGCATGTGTCCGATCTCGCCGCCCAGTCCGGTAAATCCGTCAAGGAGTTTTCCTCCGGTGACGATACCGCCACCGATACCGGTTCCGATCGTAATTCCGATCACATCCGAATAGCCTTTTGCACTGCCGGTCCAACATTCTCCGAGGCACATACAGTTGGCATCATTGGCAACTGTACAGGGAAGATGAAATTCAGCCTCTAAGATCTCTTTGATGGGTGTTCCGTTCCATCCGGCAATATTTCCACCGGTTCCGGCAACCATGCCCTTCTTTGAATCAATCTGTCCGGTTGCCGACACTCCGATACCACTTAACTCATATTCATTTTTTTGAAGTAAATCTCTTACTGCCAAAACGACTGTCTCGATGATCGGTGTCTTGTAATTGTCAAAAGCAACTTCTCTTTCATCTTTTACAAGCACATTTCCCAACTCATCTACAATGCCGTACTTTACAGCAGTTCCACCAATATCAATTCCAAGGTATCTTTTCATCTGAATCTTCCTATTCCTCAATCGCTTTTACAAATCTTGCTGTGATCTCAGCAGGTCTTGTAATGGCTCCGCCGACAACTAATGCAAATGCACCGGCCTCCAATGCCTGTTTTGCCTGATTCGGATAATGAATATGTCCTTCGGCGATAACCTTTGCACTGCACTTCTCTGAAAGTTCTTTGATAAAATCAAAATCGATATCATCGATACCCTTTGTCTCCGGCGTGTAGCCTCTCATCGTAGTACCAACGAAATCTGCTCCGGCCTCTGCACATGCGATACCTTCTTCGATGGTCGCGCAGTCAGCCATCAGCAACTGATCCGGATATTTGCTCTTGATCTCTCTGATAAACTCAGCAGAAGTCTTTCCGTCGGGTCTGAGTGCGGAAGTACCCTGGAAAGCAAGAATATCCACGCCGCACGCAACTAATTCATCTACTTCTTTCATCGTGACAGTGATGTGCATCGGGCAGCCTTCGTATTCTTTTTTGATGATTCCGATCACCGGAAGGTCAACCGCTTCTTTGATCTGAGTAATATCTCTTACCGTATTTGCACGAATACCAACAGCGCCGGACTGCATCGCAGCCTTTGCCATCAGGGGCATAACGCCCCCTTCCTTTGTGTATAATGGTTCATGCTCCAGGGCCTGACAGGAAACGATCAGACCACCCTGGATTTTCTTAAATAATTCTTCTTTATTCAACATACGATTCCTACTCCATAAGTATTTTTACAACAGCCTTGTGAACAGATGAAGACACTTTGGTGACAATGCCCGGTTTATGTAATTCTCCGGGGACAAAAAGCACAAATCTTCCGTCTCCGATCACTCCGTAAGACTTCGTATCTGCCATCTGAAATCCCACATCACCGGAAGGATCATAGGTTTCTTTTTCAGACTCCTCGTCAGACCACTCCCATCCTTCTGAGCCGGTGAGATCAATCTGCAGATCTGCATATCTGTAATGGAATTCAAATTTTGCACCCTCGACATTTCGAAGATCCGCGTCCATGACATTGACAAATACGTTTTCTCCGTCCACAACATGCTTGCCGTTTTCCAACTCTGCAAGCGAATGGTTCTGAATGAAATCGATGGCAGTATCGAGATTTTTATGCATTCCCTTGTATTTTTCCAAATTTGTTAGCGTATCAGTAATCATCTCTTCACCTTCATTCTACAAATTATAATTCACTGATGGCCTGTCTGATCATCTGCTCTGCTTCTGCAACAATGCTCTCGTCGCTTTCAGCCAAAGGTGCCAGAGGAAGTCTTACGCCGCCAAGATCAATACCGTGCATACGCTTGATGATCTCTTTCTCAACTGCATAAAGGTTTCCTTTTGCTTCGCACATCTTGTAGATGATTCTGTTTGCCTTATACTGAATATCCAATGCAGCAGCAAAATTGTTCTCACGCATCAACTGATCCATCTTTACGAACAGCTCGGGCATAACAGCATAAGTTCCACCGATTCCGCCGTCAGCTCCGATGGCACGTCCGGCTACGAACTGCTCATCAGGACCGTTAAATACAGCAAAACCATTCTCGCCTCTTGCCTTGATTCCTGCATCCTTGAACATCTGGATGTCCTGTGTAGGCATAGATGAATTCTTTACAGCTACCACATTGGGGTTCTTTAACATCTCAGCAAGTAAACTCATGGTAAGGCTTGTACCAGCCAGCTGAGGAATGTTGTAGATCACGAACTCGGTATTCGGAGCAGCTTTGCTCATGGCATTCCAGTACTCTGCGATGGCATGCTCAGGAAGATGGAAATAGATCGGAGGGATCGATGCGATGGCATCCACACCCACGCTCTCAGCATGTCTTGCAAGTTCAACGGAATCTGCTGTATTGTTGCAAGCCACATGTGCGATCACTGTCAGTGCGCCCTGAGACTCTTCCATAACTGCCTCAAGCACTTTCTTTCTCTCATCTACATGCTGATAAATACACTCGCCTGATGATCCACCAACATAAACACCCTTTACACCTTTGTTAATCAAGTGTCTTGTAAACTTTTTGCATCCTTCTACACTAATCTCGCCATTTTCATCATAGCAAGCATAAAATGCGGGAATGACTCCCTGATATTTTGTTATATCCTTCATTTTTCTCTCCTTTATTAGCCCTTAACGGCACCCATTGTAATTCCCTTAGTAAAGTATTTCTGGAACATCAAGAATACGATGATGATCGGTACAGCAGCAAGGGCTGC
>CAMBUC010000099.1 GCA_945871045.1 uncultured bacterium | reverse complement strand
CTGTCTTAGGTAATACTTTTAAGATAGCCTGTGAAGACCATGGACGATATAAGCGAACCTTGATGAGTCCGACTTTCTCTCCCTTTGCGGTTAAGTAGTCGATTACTTCCTCTGCAACGTCACAGATGGAACCCATAGCGATGATCACACGCTCAGCGTCCTCTGCTCCATAGTAGTTGAACAGGTCGTAATTTGTACCTAACTTCTCGTTTACTTTCTTCATATACTTCTCAACAACTGCGGGAAGTGCATCATAGAAGCCATTGCAAGCCTCACGATGCTGGAAGAAAACGTCTCCGTTCTCGTGAGAACCACGAGCTGCGGGATGCTCAGGATTTAATGCGTGTGCACGGAACTCCTTTACTGCATCCATCGGGCACATATCCTTCAGATCTTCATAGTCCCACTTCTCGATCTTCTGGATCTCATGAGAAGTACGGAATCCATCGAAGAAGTTAACGAAAGGAACTTTTCCCTCTAATGCTGCACAGTGTGCAACGGGGCTTAAGTCCATAACTTCCTGAGGGTTGGTCTCTGCTAACATAGCGAAACCGGTCTGACGGCAAGCGTATACGTCACTGTGATCACCGAAAATGTTCAGTGCGTGTGAAGATACGGTAGGTGCAGATACGTGGAATACAGAAGGTAAGTTCTCTCCTGCGATCTTATACATGTTGGGGATCATGAGTAATAATCCCTGTGAAGCGGTAAAGGTGGTGGTTAAAGCACCTGCTGCAAGGGAACCGTGTACGGTACCTGCTGCACCGGCCTCAGACTCCATCTCTACAACCTTAACGGTATTTCCAAAAATGTTCTTCTGTCCTGCTGCTGACCACTGATCAACGGTATCAGCCATCGGAGAAGACGGTGTGATCGGATAGATACCAGCTACTTCGGTGTAGGCATAAGCTACATGAGCGGCAGCGGTATTACCATCCATTGACTGTTTTGCTCTGGGCATTGGTATATCCTCCTTTATATTTTGCGTCAAAATTCGACACATTCTTTGTCATATCGACCTAGTGACTATTCTAACATTTATTTTTTCGCTTGTAAAGGTTCGAAACTGTATGAATTCGAGTGCAATGGTGATTTAAAGTGAAAACGGAGATACCCCAAAGGCATCTCCGTTATGGTTTGTCTAGTTATCCTCCGAATCGCTCTCTGACATGGAGTAAACGGCTCTCTTTCTGGCCATTTCATCACTTTCCAGATACTCATCGTAAGTGGTGATCTTGTCTATGATGCTGCCGTCCGGCATAAACTCAATGATACGGTTGGCTGTGGTCTGTACCACCTGATGGTCACGGGATGCAAACAAAAGCACGCCCGGGAACTTGATCATTCCGTTGTTTAAGGCGGTGATACTTTCCATATCCAAATGGTCGGTAGGCTCATCCATGATGAGGATATTGGAACCTTCGATCATCATCCGGGACAGAAGGACACGCACCTTCTCTCCTCCGGAAAGAACCTTCATGCGCTTCATGCCGTCCTCACCTGCAAACAGCATACGTCCCAGGAATCCGCGGACATAGGTGGCGTCCTTGATCTCAGAAAACTGGGTCAGCCAGTCGGTAATGGCAAGATCGTTATCGTTAAATATCGAAGAGTTATCCTTCGGAAAATAGGACTGGCTGGTAGTCACACCCCACTTGTAATTTCCCTCATCCGGCTCCATCTCGCCTGCAAGGATCTTGAACAGTGTGGTCTTTGCCAGTTCGTTGCTGCCCACAAATGCAATCTTGTCATCATGTCCGGCGATAAATGAAACATCGTTCAACACTTTTACGCCATCAATGGTCTTGCTGATATTGTGTACCTCCAGCACCTCGTTTCCGATCTCACGGTTGGGACGGAAATCAATGTACGGATACTTACGGCTGGAAGGTTTCATCTCATCCAACTGGATTTTCTCCAAGGCACGCTTACGGGAAGTCGCCTGCTTGGATTTGGAAGCGTTCGCAGAGAATCTGGAGATGAACTCCTGTAACTCTTTGATCTTTTCTTCTTTCTTTTTGTTTGCTTCCTTCATCTGCTTGATGAGCAGCTGGCTGGACTCATACCAGAAATCATAGTTTCCGGCATAGAGCTGGATCTTGCCGTAGTCGATGTCTGCCGTATGCGTACATACCTTATTTAAGAAGTAACGGTCATGGGATACGACGATGACGGTATTGTTAAAGTTGATCAAAAACTCCTCCAACCAGGAGATCGCATCCAGATCCAGGTGGTTCGTGGGCTCGTCAAGAAGCAGGATATCCGGATTGCCAAATAAAGCCTGCGCCAACAGCACCTTGACCTTTAATGCACCGGGAAGATCCGCCATCATGGTGTAATGCTCCTCCGTGGGAATTCCAAGACCATTTAACAGTGTCGCAGCATCACTCTCTGCGTTCCATCCGTCCATTTCTGCAAATTCTGCTTCTAATTCACTGGCGCGGATCCCATCCTCATCTGTGAAATCCTCTTTCATGTAGATCGCATCCTTCTCCTTGGACACATCATACAGTCTCTGATTTCCCATGATAACGGTATCTAACACATTGAACTGATCATATTGAAAGTGATCCTGCTTCAAGAAAGAAAGGCGTTGGCCGGGGGTAATGACAACATCGCCGCTGGTGGGCTCCAGTTCGCCGGTCAGGATCTTCAAAAAAGTAGACTTACCGGCACCGTTTGCACCGATCAGTCCATAACAGTTTCCCTCTGTAAATTTGATATTTACGTCCTCAAAAAGTGCCTTTTTTCCAAGACGTAAACTGACATTATTTGCACTAATCATGATTTGACCTCACTTTTTTGTAACTATTCAGACCCCATCTCGATTCCGCTAAAGCTTCATCTCGATGTGGCTTCTCGCCAAAGAAATTTTCCTGAATATCGTCATTCATGCAAGCATGACTCCGATATTTCACGAAAATTGCCTTGGCTCTGAATAGTTACATTATACATGAAAGCCTTGATTTTTCAAGTAAAAATGCAAAAACGAGATACATTTTCCAATCATGTCAAATGCATCTCGTTTTTATTTCTTAAATTAAAAGTATGAATTATAGATAGACCCAGAGTTGTAGGTGCTTCCATAGTTTCCATACTTATTGTAGGTATTTGCACGGCTGGCTTCCATGTCGGCATAGGAATTTGTCATGGCAGACTTGGTAGCGATGGTGTACGCGTAAGAACCGGTACCGTTAAACATGCTTTTTGCAACGCTCATGTCTGATTTTTTAAAGGTGTTCTCGTCAATGGACATCTGGTAGTCAGATCCGACGGTGATGCCCATCTTGCCAAGCATGTTTGATTCCATCTTCGTGTAGTTGATCATGCCGATCACGCTGTTCTGCACCTTGGAATCCGCAGACTTATCTGCCGCCTCGATCACCTTATTATAATCATCCACAAAACTCTTGACACTCTTGTAAATGGCTTCCGTATCGTACTGCTGCGTCGTATTTCCATTTTCGTCTGTCACCGACTTCTTATTAAATACAGACTTGGAACCGGTGGTATACAGATCCTTTGCGGATGAAGTCAGGTCATCCGTGGTACTCTGCAGTTCTTTGATGGTGGCGGTGCTGTCCGCTGCCGTGGAAGTGTTGGAGTTCTTCACCGCATTGTTGTAGGTTGACTTTACGGCACTGTTGTCTACATTATTGTAATATGCCTTCAACAGTTTTCCGTATGAACCATTGCGGATCGCACTGTAATCGGATAACATGCTGCCCATGCTATTCACACCGCTGTAGGTGTTACCGTTATTCATACTGGAAAAAAGTGTTCCTATGTTATAATTCATATTCATTGTCTTATCACTCCTTTGGACATACACGAAATCCTCTCAGATTCCGGTGAAACTCAGACATCCGTGTCTCTTACTGATTGTATCGGCAGATGATGCCGTTCTATTAATACTATTGTAAATGCCTTTACCGGAAGTTGCAATAGTTTTTCTGTAAATCATCCCTCTGACTCTTCATCTATCACTTCCAGCGCCATCGTCATCATGATGTTTCTGGGTGTTCCTATTTTATCAAACAGGATCTCATAGCATTTGTGCTCATGATCTACAAGCTGAACCGTACCCTCGCCAAGGTAAGGATGCCGAACCCTCGTCCCTGTCTGGATCGCAGGTTCCTTTTCTTCCTGCATGAAATGTTCGCTGCCCTCGATCCGCTTCAAAAACAGTTCCTTCCGTTCCGGTTCGATCGGGACAATGTATTTGAGATATCGCTCATCCACGTTGAATACAAACCGGGACGGGCATCTGCTCTCGCCCTGGAACGTATAACCCTCTGCATCGCTCAAAAACAGCTGATCCTCAGCCCGTGTAAATGCGACATAAGCAAGACGCCGCTCCTCTTCCATATCGTCATATCCGGTAATCCTGCTGTTGGGAAAGATCCCTTCACTAAGTCCGCACACAAATACGATAGGAAACTCCAGGCCCTTCGAAGCATGGATCGTCATGAGTTTTACACTTTTCTTTCGCTGTTCCTTATCCATGTTGGTAAAAAGCGCGATATTCTGAAGATACTCTTCCAGCGAAGTGGACTCATTGGCTGTCTTTTCATAATCATAGATCGACTGCTTCAGTTCTGCCAGATTTTCCAGCCGCTCATCCTCCCCTGCTGATTTTAACCCTGCTTCATAGCCGGTGTCCGCCAGAACGCGCTCCAACAGTTCTGTAATGCGCAGTTCCTGATAAGTCTCTTTATAGGTTTCGATCAGAGTGACATATTCGTTTGCCTTACTTTTTTTGATCAGTTCCTGATCCATATTTGCTTTCAAGGATTCATACAGGCTGCAGCCATGCGCCTTGGCATAGGCACGAACCAGTTCCAGACGCTTCTTTCCGAAATTGCGCCTCGGTTCATTGACTGTTCGAAGGAATGAGACATCGTCCTGATTCAACAGCATTTTCAGATAGGACAACACATCTTTGATCTCCTTGCGGCCGTAAAACTCGACTCCACTGTAGATCACATATGGGATCTTCGCCTTCAGAAACGTCTCTTCCACAGGTCTTGATACATGATGCGCACGATACAAAACAGCAATATCCTCATAGTTGTATCCTCGCTTTAATAATGCACCGATCGTATCTGCGATCCAGCCGGATTCCTCCTGCACATTCTTTCCATGAAAATACACGATCTCACTTCCGCCTGTTTTCACCGGCACCAGTTTTTTCTCGATACGCTGGCTGTTCTTCTCGATCATGGAATTGGAACCCATGATGATGGGTGCGTTCGACCGGTAATTATTATCCATGATGATCGTCTTCGTGTCCGGATGTGTAATGGGAAACTGCAAAAAAATCTTCACATCCGCGCCGCGCCAGGAGTAGATCGTCTGATCCGGATCACCTACGATAAACAGATTTTTGTGATATCCGCTCAAAAGATCTGCCAGCTGATACTGTCTGTGGCTCACATCCTGAAACTCATCTACCATGATATACTGCAGCTTCTTTTGCCAATGACTGCATACATCCTGATAGGTCGTCAAAATGTGATATGTAAAGTTGATCAGATCATCGTAATCCAGCGCATAGTTCTTTTTCTGCTCCAGCAGATAGCCATAAAATATGATCTCTTCCGGTTTTCTCGCTGACTCGTACAGTCTGCTCAGTTTTTCATTGTCTGTCTGGTTGATCAGCGGAATGTATTGTAATAATTCCTTTTGCGCGGAAACCACATCTCTTGCCAGCGAATAGGGATAACGTCTGGGATCGATGGCGCGGTCTTCGTAGACCGTGTGAAAGACCGTATTCTGATCCTGATCGTCTATGATCGTAAAGTTTTTCGGGTAATGCATCAGGTGGATATCTTCCCGCAATTCCCTGACGCAAAAACCGTGAAAGGTACAGATATAGCCTGTATCATGGTCACCGATCAGCGTTCGGATCCTGGACTTCATCTCACCCGCAGCTTTATTGGTAAAGGTCACGCAGAGAATATTGTCTGTCGCTACCCCCAGCATGTCCACGAGAAACGCATATCGATGTGTCAACGCCTTTGTCTTTCCCGATCCGGCACCGGCAACCACACGAACATAACCCTCTGTGGTTGTTACCGCTTCTTTCTGTTTTTCATTTAATCCCTGTAAAATATCCATCACAATCTCCACCTTTTCATCATATCATGCGCAAAATCAGTTCATGATCAACATTCGTCACCAAATATATAATAACATCGTCTTACATCTCCGTAAAATGGAAGAAGAGGACTTTCGTCCTCTTCTCTGTCTCCGCATATGATCGCGTCCATTGTTGTCTCAAACAGCATGCTCAGCGCATACAGGTTGTCGACCGTGGGCAGGCTTTCTCCCCGCTGCCATTTGTAAACAGCCTGCTCGGATTCAAAACCCATGAACCGGGCAATGTCTCCCACCTTTAGGTGGTGCTGCATCCGCAGTTCCTTGATCCGCGCGCCTGTCGCTACCGGGTCGATGACCGGATAACTGGTATATGACATAACTTTAGCCTCCTTCGTGTAAGTGTACGGGTTCCATAGAACAAGTATTTTTTTCTTACAGCATCCTCTGTGTTCTCACATCTGATACCTCTATCATCCGGGGGATGCAAGGCTGTATCTCTCTTTGTTAGTACCACATAATAACATACAAACCAGTTATCTGTAAACCTCTTTTTATCATATATTCGTAACTATTCAAAAAATTTTGTTGCTGCCACTCAAAATCTGAAGTGGTTGCAACATTTCAATACCCTATATAGCGAGTTCTGTACTACGACAAAGAAAGTTTGTATCTGTTCAGAACCAATAAGTTTAACTACGTGACATTCGTACTGAACGGATATGTGAGTTTGGTATGCCGCCGTCCTCCCGGTCTGGCTGGCGTACGGCAAAGTCAACCACCATGCCCCGGCTCACAAAGTTCTCTAACAAAAATTGCCTTGCAAAAGCGATGTTTTCCTCAAGGGAGAACTCATTCTGCAAGGCAATGTCAAAGCTGTATGCAAGCTGGGCGTTCTTTCCACGCTCGGCTTTTTCCACGGCGTTCCATAGGGTCTGGCGGTCTGCGTATTCGGGCGGTGCATGGGACGGCAGGAGAATGTCAGAGCAGATCACGCCGCCCTTGCGGGTGTAGTCGCTGTACTCGCCGTAATACTCGCTATACAATCGCTCCCCGGCTCGGTAGGCGGCAGAAGCAATAGCAGACTGTCCTGCGCTTCGTTTAGTCTGCGTGACGCTCAGATGAAATAGTGCCATCGGCTTTCAACTCCTTTCCTCTGCTCGCTTGGTTGATGTGGGTAATCGCCATGTGTCGGTCGGCTCGGCGTTGTTCAAGGGTTTTCGGTTTCATTTTTCGTGACCTCCTTTTTGAAAATGGGTATAAAAAAAGACCGTCAACTTTTGTACATGGGAATGTGTGTCAACGGTCAATTTTTCGATATTCGATTTTTCAAACTTGCTGGCGGCGAACGGTTTGTCAAAACCGTTTGCGGA